>NZ_JBXWRL010000030.1:0-64100 GCF_059612885.1 Ruegeria sp. YKSD179
ACCGTCTCTCCGATGCGTCCAGCCAACTCTCCAGCCCGTCACCAAACCCATAAAGACCCGGTGAAGCGCCTTCTAAGCCCAACTCAATACTTCCGCAAGAAGAAAAAGACATGCAGAGCATTTTTTTTGCCTTTTTGTAATTTATCATTTAATTTCAAAGTTTTAGAAAATGAAAAAGTACCAAGATAGCATTCAGTTTCCTTGTAAAAAATGTGTAGGGCACTCATGGGCAAAATCTCAGGCGAAATGCGGTCACTACATGTTGGGTAACAACAAGGGCCGCATACAAGACTCCTTCGAAATTGGCCTTCTCAAGACTCATTTTGAGAAAGTACGAATTCAAAATCCGTCACCGCAATTAAACCCAACAGCTTGCGTCTGAGCCCAAGATGAGTTCATCTCAAACCGCGAGACAACTCTCCGCAAAAACTCCGAGGACGAATGACACAGAAGCCGCTTGTTCCACAGGTTCGCACCGTTGGCATCGACGGTATTCTTGTAACTTTCGCAGATAAGATGTCAGAAGACGCAAACCGCGCTGCACTAGCGCTGAGAAGCGAGATAGAAAACCTGAACTGGAATGGCGTCGAAGAAACCTCGACCTCCTTGGCTTCAACGTATATCCGGATTGATACGGCCAAGGTGACGCACGCTGATATTTCTAACTTGCTGCGGCAGGTTTTGGACGCGCGCTACTGGCATAATGCCCCGCTTCCTTCTGGTCGAAAGCTCTGGCGTGTACCGACTGTTTATGGCACCGACCTTGCTCCTCAATTGGACGAAACCGCTAAAGTTGCAGGTTTTACGCCCGAAGAGGCAATCGCACGTCTTAGCCGAACCCGGGTGCGGGTGCTCACAATAGGATTTGCGCCGGGTCAACCGTATCTAGGCCCGCTGGGGCCGGAGTTTGATATTCCACGGTTAAAAGACCTAACCCCGATGGTTCCCGAAGGAGCACTGGTTCTGGCCATCTCGCAACTGGTCTTGTTTTCAGGACCAAAGCCAACCGGTTGGCGTCACGTAGGTCAAACTGCGTTTCGCTGCTTTCGCCCAGAGGCTGAGAAGAGCTTTGCATTGAACCCCGGTGACGAAATGTTGTTCGAACCTATCACCAAAGAGCAACTTATAGAAATTCAAAGCAAGAATTCAGACGGTTCCGGCGGCGCGATTTGTGAGGATATCGACGCATGAGCCTGCTCGTTCACAGCGTCGGTCCCGCTTGCACCATACAGGATCTTGGTCGTCCCGGATTTCTGGACCAAGGATTGTCACGTTCAGGCGCGGCGGACCAGCTCGCACTGCACGAAGGCGCTGCCCTGCTTGGTCAAAACCCGGGTTGCGCCTCTTTGGAAATGGCCGGTATGGGTGGTGTGTTTGAGGCAACTCAAAACATCTGGATTGCTTTGACCGGGGCCCCAATGTTCGCGAGCATAGACGACAACCCCGTTGTATGGAACGCGTCACACCCGTTACTCAAAGGACAGCAGCTGACAATCGGTGCTGTTCAGCAAGGCAACTATGGTTATCTGCATGTTGGCGGCGGCTTCACAACTGATCGCTTTCTGGGTTCCCGGTCAGCCCATTTGACTGCGGATATCGGTGAGGCGGTCAAGGTCGGGGATAAATTGCGTTGCAACCCGGTTACGGGCGACGCTGCTGTTAAGCTGCACACGGCAAACAGATTCACGGGGGGCACGCTGCGGGTTGTGCCCAGCTTTCAAACCCCTTTGTTCGACAAAACAATCTTGGATCGGTTCGCGCGGACAGAATTTGAACGTGGCGCACGCGCCAACCGGATGGGGATGCAACTAGACAGTGAGGGAGAAGGCTTTTCCGCCAAAGGGCAACTAAACATTTTGTCCGAGGTAATAACGCCCGGCGATATCCAAATGACCGGCTCAGGAAATCCCTTCATACTGCTTCCTGAATGTCAGACGACCGGAGGGTATCCGCGTATCGCGACTGTCATACCCTGTGATCTGCCGCGCGCGGCTCAGACTCCGACAGGAGCAAAAGTGCAATTTGAATTTGTTTCACTGGACGAAGCTTTGATACTGCAAGGTACGTACCTGACCGAATTGTCAAAGCTACCATCGCGCGTCGAACCGCTGATACGTGATCCGTATGACATCCCCGACCTGCTGTCCTACCAATTGATCAGCGGAATGGTCTCTGCCAATGAATAAGGAGGTTTGACAATGCCCCAAGTTGATCTGAATGCCGATATGGGTGAAAGCTTTGGCCCATGGAACATGGGGGATGACGAAAACCTATTGAAGATTGTAACATCAGCCAACATTGCTTGCGGATTACACGCGGGTGACCCCGACGTTATGGCTAAAACCATGGCGGTGGCCAAAGAACAAGGTGTTGGAATAGGAGCCCATCCGGGGTTTCCCGATCTTCAGGGATTTGGCCGCCGAAACATGAAGATACCGCTTCCAACCTTGCGCAACCTTGTGCGCTATCAGTTGGGCGCGGCGCAGGGAATGGCCCAGGCCGTGGGGGCAAATGTTCGACACCTCAAGTTGCATGGGGCGTTGGCGAACATGTGCTCGGTCGACGTAGACATGGCGCGTGCCTGTTATCAGGGCGCTTTGGATGTTGATCCTGACATCATCATCATGGTTCTTGCTGTCACAAAACAGGAAAAGGCCGTACGTGAGCTGGGTTGCAAATGGGTAGGCGAAATCTTTGCTGATCGCGCATACAACGACGACGGTACTTTGGTCGATCGTAGTTTACCCGGCGCTATTATTCACGAACCGGGCATTGCTGGCCCACGAATACTGAAAATGGTGAACGAAGGTGCAATAATCACGGAAAGTGGGAAGCGATTGGAGACGTCGATCGACACCATTTGTCTACACGGAGACGGACCCACTGCAGTTCAGATTGCCCGTTCGGTGCGAGAAAGTTTGATTCAGGGTGGCGTCGAGGTAACGAAATTCACCAAATAGAAAACCGGGTTCAATCTTTAGGATTTAAGTGCCTGCTGTTGCGCAGGGAAATTTCCACCCCTAGCATGTGTGAATGAGCATGTTCAGATTACTAGAAATCCAGGCGATCCGATCCTGATCCGACCAGCGCTGAGCAAGGAGACTTGAAAATGTCTTTCGATCTGATGTCCTATCAGCCCAGAGGCGACAAGAAAAACTCTGACTTCTTTGCTGAATATCTTCCAAAAATCTATGAGCGACGGAATAGTTCCGGCGTTGCTGATCAAGTCGGACCGATGAGGGCGATTATCATTCAAGTCGAACCAGCGTCATTGTTCGACACATTAGTCGAACTTTACGTGATGACTCCGTACAGGCACACAGCCAGCTATCTGGGCAAAACACACAAATTCGCGGTCATGCATTCACACCCGGACTATCCGGCACTGATCGTGATGGCGCCACTCAGCGATAAATTCGAAGATTTCATCCCGCGAATTAACCAAATGTATCCATTGGCGCGTGGTACACCACAAACACGTTATGTCGGCGAAGTGTTCGGTGCCGTCGATCTGGAAGCTCTTACCAGCACATTGGAAGAGCAAAACATTCGTTTCGAATATCACGGCGACACGGAAAACCCGTTTTACACTCAAAGCGGTTTCCGGTTCACGACGCCATCTGATTTCACCTGCAATCGCGTCGGCTATTCGACGTTGGATTTCAACGACCCGGACGGTCTTGGTCTGGGCGACCGCGTGTTGCTGAGCGCGTCGGAAACGGCGCGGTTAGAAGAGGCTGCGGGCTTTGGCGAGGAAAGCAAAATCTCACCTCTGATGCTGGGAATCGATCATTTGGCCACCCGTGTTTTGGCTGGCGAGCGAGAGGACGCAATCCTCGAATTCCTGACGATGGTGCCCTACTATTTTTGGGGTGCTTACAATATTTTCGACATGAATTCGTCTACAAACGTAAACCGAAACCCAAATGTCGATGATGACAAAAAGTCTCCTGCCAAAGTGTTCACTGCGAACAATACTCCATCTTTTGTGAACTCATTTGCCAAACTGCCGATGCCGACCGAGGATTTCGTTCGCAACTTCGGTCGCCGCCTACATCACATGGCTGTCGAAATTCAGGACGGAGATCATGGCGCGGGTGAGAAGAACGTCGACTTTGTAGTCAATACGCTCAAGGACAAGGGCGTTCCGTTTTTGGCGCACGTAGTGGGTGAGTGCAAAGATGATCCCAACCTGAAACAAATATTCTCTAAACACTCGAAAAACACTCTGCTGATTACCGAGTATATCGAGCGCTGTCATCACTATGATGGTTTCTTCACCAAGGACAACGTCGCGGCC
This sequence comes from Ruegeria sp. YKSD179, assembly GCF_059612885.1. Classification (NCBI taxonomy): domain Bacteria; kingdom Pseudomonadati; phylum Pseudomonadota; class Alphaproteobacteria; order Rhodobacterales; family Roseobacteraceae; genus Ruegeria; species Ruegeria sp. YKSD179. Next base: position 4,301 of record NZ_JBXWRL010000030.1, read on the forward strand.
TTGACCGCTGCCGCAGGTCAGGACGAGCAATACCAACACGGACATGTATTCGACTGATAGCCTAAATCAAAAATGGCTGTGAACTCACGCTCACAGCCAGTGTCCTTGAGTGGTAGTTTACCAGGCCTTATGACGGCCCTATCATGAAACATGTGACATTGCGGGCCTGTAACCTGCGGCAGGCCAGATCGGCTTGTTCGCGGGTCATACCTTGAAACGTAGCGTCAAATCCGCTTGCGCTCTGGTTTACCTTGCGCAGGGTTCCTTCCAGCGTCGTCATCTCGGAAAGCGCAGTTTTTAGAAGAACTTTCTCGGCCTCATAGCGGGTCGTATAACGGCCCACGTTTACGCCCCACAAATGTCCCCCAGAGGTCGACAATCGCGTCACGACTTCTGGTTCTGGTTCTGGCTGAGGCGCGGTTTCTATAGAAGCCAGCACCACATCTTCTGAACTATTATCGTCATTTGATTTGATGTCTGCGGCAGCTATTGCAGCAGCGATTCCATCCTGAATGCGGGCGCCGTTCTTGGCAGCCGTTTCCGCCACGGTTCCTGCAACCTGCATCGCAGCGTTCGGACGTGGCCGCAGCAATGGACGCAAGCTGGATACTGGTGCCCCAGTTAGGCCAGCAACTTTGGCAAATTCTCCCAAACCGACATTACCGGCATATTTAGGACGTGATGGCTTGCGGATTGGCGCCCGCGAAGGAGCACGACGAAAACCCATATCCAACAACTCTGCCACACGCGCATTTCGTGAAGCACCGGATTTTCCACCAAAGACGGTCGCGATGATCCGTTCATCCTTACGTTTGGCCGAAGCAACAAGATTGAACCCTGCAGCGCGAGTGTAACCGGTCTTGATCCCATCAGCTCCCTTGTAGGCTGCAAGCAAGCGACGGTTGGTATTCGGAACCGTTTTGATTCCGGCGTGAGTGGATTGACGTGAGAAGAGATTGTAATACTGCGGGTAATCGTACAGCAGGTGACGCCCCAATGTGGTCATGTCCCGCGCGGTCGACAAATGCCCCGCTTCAGTCAGGCCATGCGCATTCTTGAACGTAGTACGGCTCATCCCCATCGCTTTGGCGGTTCGTGTCATCCTGCGGGCAAACGCTGCCTCGGACCCGCTCAGAGTTATTCCGATGGCAGTAGCCGCGTCATTGGCCGATTTAACAGCAGCCGCTCGGATCAGATAGCGGAATGCGATGGTTTGCCCCGCCCGCAACCCCAATTTCGAAGGCGGTTCGGAGGCCGCCTTCTTTGTGATGCGTACCGGCGTATCAAGAGTTATTTCGCCGTTTCTTACCGCCTCGAAAGCGATGTAGAGCGTCATCATTTTGGTTAAAGATGCCGGGTGCAACCTGGTGTCCGCGTTGCGGGAATGCAGCACCTCTCCTGTACGTGCATCAATTACCATGGCTGCGTATGGCGCCGCCACAGCTTGCAATGGCGCAAAAGAAAACACCCATAACACTAAAATTATAAGTAAGCCCATCCGGGCCGGAGCTGTCCGCCGAACCTGCACGATCTTTGCCTCTGTCTGCCTCGAGCCGCCGAGTTTTCCCGGTCAGCGTGTCTAATTATTAATTGGATCAAGGCTAGCACAGTGTCGTACTGAAATAAACCGAAAGCTCTGAGAGAGGTGATCCCAGATAGGTCGCATCAGTCCTATATGTTGTGTCCCGAGAGGAACAATCTACTAAACCGAGGATTTCTACTGAAACTGTGTTTCATCCATGGCAAAAATTTTCTGACTGGGACCAATTAGCAACATCATCGTATCGCTTGGACTAAGCCGTCCAACTCCCCTAGGTCGGTCAGCGCTCGATAACGGGGATTGTCCTCAGGTGTATCAGCCTGTTCAACCTCCCAAACCAAACCATGAGGTACATGCACGCCCCAGCACCCTGCAAGAATGGGGGCCACCACGTCGGATCGCATCGAGTTGCCTACCATCATTGCGGAATGCGGCCCATCGCCATGTTCCGTGAAAACAGCACGATAAATATCCGGCGTCTTTTCCGATACGATTTCCACGGCGTCAAAAAGGTCACCCAGGCCCGATTGCGCCAGTTTTCTTTCCTGATCTATAAGATCACCCTTGGTGATTAATACCACCTTGTAGGTCCCGGTTACCGCCTCGACCGCTTCGCGGGCATACGGCAAAAGCTCTATCGGATGTGCCAGCATATCTTGTCCGGCTTCGATAAGCTGCCGGATAACCGAAGCGGGTACTTTGTCCCGAGTCACCTCGATTGCGGTTTCAATCATCGACAAGGTGAAACCTTTGATCCCGTAGCCATAGTGCCGAATATTACGCTTTTCCGCAGCCAACAGTCGATCCATCAGGTGATCACGTTCAGCATAATCGACCAGCAAATCTGCAAAATGTGATTGTGTCAGTTGAAAGAAACGTTCGTTGTGCCACAGCGTGTCGTCCGCATCAAAACCGATGGTGGTCAATCTCTCATCCATCTCGAATCCGCCCGGCTCCTCTTTCCTCTGACGGTACTGACGTTATATAAGCCGTGAAATAAACCGAAGCCTGAATCGGATTCTCACAAGAAATGATTGAAACCCCGTGGATCATGTCTGACAAATCGGACGAGGACGACGATACATCAGTCCTGGTGCAAACGCGCCCAAAGACCAAGCGCCCACCACTGTACAAAGTGTTGTTGCTAAACGACGACTACACCCCGATGGAGTTCGTTGTTCACGTCCTTGAACGGTTCTTTGGCATGACACATGCGCAGGCTTTTGAAATCATGCTGACCGTTCACAAGAAGGGCGTTGCCGTCGTGGGCGTATTTAGTCATGAGATCGCCGAGACCAAAGTTGGACAGGTGATGGATTTTGCGCGTCGGCACCAGCACCCCCTGCAATGCACAATGGAGAGAGAAGAGTGAGACGGAACCGAGCCTGATCACCCTTGTTCACTACGCTTGTAGGATCCATATATGTCACCTCGCCTGAGCCTTGCCATTGAAAACGGCCTGACTTTGTCGCAACCAGTGTCCTTCATTGGCGCAACCCCAGCCAATGATTTACCCAAAGAATTTTTGGGATCGCAAGTGGTTCAACCATTCAAGCCGTTTCACGACCACTTCGCTTCGATTGGCTTTGCAGCGATCGCCGAGGCTGATTCAACGTGTCATGATGCTGTAGTCTTTTTGCCTCGTTCGAAGGAGTTGGCTCGAGCCATGATATGTCAGGCTTGTCGTCGGGCCAGCCACTTGGTCGTAGTGGACGGCGCCAAAACCGATGGCATTGACAGCCTTCTGAAAGACATCCGAAAGAAAGTTTCGGTCGAAGGCCCAATATCAAAGGCCCATGGGAAAATTTTCTGGTTTCATTCTGACGAGCAGGCATTTGCCGATTGGGCCGCACCGGAAATGCAAACCGTCGATGGGTTCAATACCGTACCGGGAGTGTTTTCCGCCGACGGTATCGATCCGGCTTCGGAGTTGCTGAGTAAGGCACTTCCCCCGCGCCTTGGCGCCAAAGTAGCCGACTTAGGAGCGGGTTGGGGGTACCTCTCTTCCCATCTCTTGAGAGATAAAAACCTTGTCACCCTGCACCTTGTAGAAGCCGATCATGCAGCGCTGTGTTGCGCGCGAACCAATGTTAAAGACCCTCGCGCAAAATTCCATTGGGCAGATGCACTGAAATGGACCGCTGCCGAGCCGCTGGACGCCGTTGTAATGAACCCTCCATTTCACACATCCCGCGACGCTGATCCCGGATTGGGTCAGGGATTTATCCGGTCTGCCGCGCACAATCTGGCGCGTTCGGGCGAACTTTGGATGGTGGCAAACCGCCATCTGCCATACGAAGCGACGTTGAGCGAGTCTTTTGCCCGCGTCGAAGAAGTCACCGGTGACAATCGGTTCAAAGTTATCAGGGCCTCTCGCCCCCGCCGGTGATCCCGGCTAACCTGCGCCGCAACTCAGGAGGAAGCGCATGTCCTTTTCCATAGCTGGCAAAACCGCGATCGTCACCGGCGGTGCCAATGGCATTGGTCTGGCCATCGGCCGTCATTTCGCAGATGCAGGTGCGAACGTCGTTTTTGCGGATATGGACGAAAAACGCTTGGTTAACGAACTGGGCGAACATGCCGACGACAGCAATATCCGTTATTTCGCTGGCGATTTGCGTGAACGCCTGACCGTTGCCAACCTGCTTTCGGCAACGCTCGACGCATTTGACCAGGTAGACATTCTGGTCAATGGCTCACGACAGGTAATCCCCTCGGATCCACTTGATGCCGATGACGATTCTGTTCGAACATTGCTGAACCAAAACTTAATGCCCGCGCTACGCCTTAGCCAGCTGATCGCAAAGCGCATAATCAAACAAGCAGATGGCAACGAGGAGAGCCCCGCAGGGTCTATAATTAACCTGTCTTCGATTGCGGCCCGCCGAACCCATCCGGACCTGATGGCCTACTCAGTTTCAACTGCTGCGCTGGATCAAATGACCCGGTCGTTGGCGGTTGCGCTGGCGCCGAACCGCATTCGCGTAAATTCAATCGCCCTGGGATCGGTAATGAGCGCCTCATTGCAGTCTACCCTTAAGGAAAACCGTGACTTCCGGGAGGACATCGAAAAACATACGCCTCTGGCTCGTATCGCGGCACCGACTGAACTGGTTGAAACCGCGCAATTCCTGGCTTCGGATGCCGCGGGTTTCATGACCGGGCAAATTCTAACCATCGACGGCGGCCGCACCCTGTTAGATCCGGTCGCCGCCCCTGCTCATTAAAGCCAATGTTCGAACGCGAGAAATCTACTGCCTCTACATGGTTCCGGCACTTGCGCGACGAAATCGTCGCTGCGTTTGAAAGCCTCGAGGATAGCCACAATTCGGGTCCGTTTTCAGATGCTGAACCCGGTTGCTTCGAAATCAGAGAAACCAAACGACAATCGGATGATGGATCTGACGCCGGAGGTGGGCTGATGTCGGTGATGCGCGGAGGTCGAGTATTCGAAAAGGTCGGCGTTAACGTCTCTACCGTTTTCGGCACACTTGGCGAGCGTGCTCAGCAGGCCATGGCTGCGCGCAAAGGTATTCCCGGAATGACTGAAGATCCCCGATTCTGGGCGTCAGGGATCAGTTTGGTCGCGCACATGCAAAACCCGCATGTGCCAGCCGTCCACATGAACACACGTATGTTTTGGACACCGCATGCATGGTGGTTCGGCGGTGGGTCGGACCTGAACCCATGCATCGAATATGAAGATGATACCACGCATTTTCACGCCACGCAGAAATCACACCTAGACCCGCATGGAGCCGGACTTTATCCACGCTTGCGGGACTGGGCGGATGAGTATTTTTATATCCCTCACCGAAAACGCGCGCGTGGCGTCGGCGGTATTTTCATGGACGATTATTGCACGGGCGACTGGCAAGACGATTTTACACTGACCCAAGATATTGGCCGGGCTTTTTTACCTGCCTATCTGCCGCTGGTTGAAAAACGCCGATCCCAGCCATTTTCTGAAAACGACAAAAATGCGCAGCTGGTGCACCGCGGCCTCTATGCTGAATACAACTTGGTTTATGATCGTGGCACCAAATTCGGACTGGAAACCGGGCATGATCCAGACGCCGTTCTGATGAGCTTGCCACCGCTTGCCAAATGGGTCTGACGCCTAGAAACCCATGTCTATGAAATTGTCGAAACAATAGTTTTGCGCCGAAGCGGCGGACAGATTCTCGCCGACTCTATTGACCGTCAGGGAATATCCCGATTTGGTATCCGCACCCGGCGGAGGTGTGAATGAAAAATTGACTGTGCGAGCACCTTTTTCATAGGCTTTCGAAACATAAATCCGTTGCGAGTTTGAAACGCCCAACGTACGAACTGCGTAATCACCGATCCCACACCAATAAGTAACGGCAGCGGAGGACCCGCCGACAGGTTTCACCTGAAAAGTTCCATCCTTTAGCGGTGTGATCTGGGTTCTGAATTGCGGTCTGAGTTTATAGCCAAAACCAACGCCTTGACCCCAGGCGGAAGTTGCCGCAAAAGCAACCAAAGTCAAAATCATGCCAGATCGCATCGCTAAACATCCCGTTGCCAATTATCGGATTTAAGTGCTTTCGCCAATTAACCCGCCAAACCTACGACATTCCATCCCATGGGGAAACACCCGCTTAGGCTGATGAACCGCACGACAAAACCCCGTGGAAAGAACCTTTGTTTGATAATGATATCGGGCACTAGTTCGATATTTCCACTAATTTAGGTGCCATTTGAAAAAACCGTTTCCAAAAGACTGGTTTGATCTACCTCCGGAAAAATACGCAGATCTAGGTGCCCTATTCTATCTGGCCTCCCTCACCAAAATACATAGTGGGCGCAAACTTGGCCAAGTGCTCTACGCGTTTGAAACGCCATTTCGTCTGGGGCAATATCACATCTTCCGGCAAAATGGTTTTCCGCGTGGTTTTGTGACGTTTGCGGGTCTCAATCCTGAAGCCGAATATCGCTATGCCGTCAAAGAAGAAGCATTGAAAGAGGCCGACTTCACTTGTGGCTCATCTTTTTGGATCATCGACTTGGTGGCTCCATTTGGCCAAACCAATCAAATCGTCGAAAGGTTAAAAAAGGAAATTCCTCATCCAAGAGTTCGCACCAACAGAATGGATAGCGACATGACCCGCAATAGAATCGTGGAATGGACTCGTGATAGCGCAGGTGAAGTTCATATGAAATTTTACCGCAAGAAAGAATTCGCCCAAGTCCTCAGCAAGGAAGGCACATAGATGGTTTCAGTAACGGGTGACACCACTGGATTTGTGACGGACGACCCACCAAATGTGGCGACGGGAGATTTGGACGCAGTTAGCCCGCTGACTATCATCGATGAAGATTGGGAGATTTCAACGCCAGCAACTTTCGGCACGGCTTCTGTCGATCCGGATACTGGGGAGTGGACCTATACTGTTGATCCCACAATCTTTGACAATCTGGATGGCGGCGAGGTTCTAATCGATACTTTCGCAGTCCAAGTTACAGCAACAACCGTCTCGGTAATTGGCACAACTCCTTTCACTTCGGCACCAGAAATCATTACCGTTACTATTGAAGGGGTCTGTTTCACCGCAGGAACTTTGATCGAAACAGAACATGGCATCGCTGCAATAGAGAGCCTGTCTGTCGGCGACAGGGTTATGACAGCGGATCGAGGGCTTCAGCCAATCCGCTGGATAGAAAGTAGTTTGCTGCCCCCTGAGCGATTGAGGCGCAACCCAGCAATGCGGCCCGTTCGAATCTCTGCAGGCAGTCTTGGTGGCGGTCTGCCCAGAAGGGATCTGCTAGTTTCACAGCAGCACCGAATACTGATCGGCGGCCCAAAAATCGAGATCTTGTTCGGCGCGCCCGAGGTACTTGTCGCCGCCAAACATCTATGCGCATGGCCGGGCATTGTAATTGACATGTCTGATGAACCCGTCACCTACCTGCATATTCTAATGGATCATCATGAAATTTTGACGGCAGAAGGGGCCAAGGCCGAAAGTCTGTTTCTTGGCGAAGAAACCTTACACACCCTGTCGTCTGACGCTTTGCAGGAATTGGCAGACATTTTTTCTGACCGCCCGACGCAAAACCAAATGGGCTTTGGTCATGCCGCACGATTGATTTTACGAGAGCACGAAGCGTTGGCTCTGGCCTAAATTGATCCTGCTGGTCCGCCAACGTCCTGTGGGGCCAAGGCAACGGTTTTTATTACGGCATAGCAATGGCTGCCGGGCTGCAACCCCAACACATCAACGGATCGACGGGTTACGCGCGCCAGCACTACTCCGGCCTGAGTCTTGAGGGATACAATCGCACCGGGTCCTTCGCCGGATCGCACCGCTTCGACTTGACCATCCAGAATGTTCAGCGCCGATAGTCCTTCGGGTTTTCGATCAGACAGTATGACTTCTTGCGCCGGGATGCGTATGCGCAACTCCTCTCCGATCTGATGAGGAATGCGGGGCAAGAACAGACGTGCCCCGCCGGCATCTAATTCGGACAATCCGTCGTCATGGTGACGGGCCACACGGACCTGCAGCACCGCACCTACCGCGCGGATACCAGCGGGTGCGATAGACGGGTCAGAAAGAACCTCGGACGCGGGTCCTTGGCGAACAACTTTGCCTTCTTGCAAAGCTACCACAAACGTTGCCAGCCGCGCGACTTCGGCGGCTGAATGGGTTACGTAAAGGATGGGCACCGATACCTCATCTCGTAACCGTTCGAAATAGGGAAGTATTTCGGCCTTTCGTGCGTCATCCAGCGCCGCCAAAGGTTCATCCGCAAGGATCAGACGCGGCGCTGCAAGCAGCGCACGACCGATGGCAACGCGCTGTTTCTCGCCACCAGACAACTTCGCTGGGCGGCGGTCCAGAAGATGCCCAATCCCCAGCATCTCAATCACGCGGTCGGGGTTTTCACGACGTGCACCCCGAGGTGCAAACCAGCGGCCATATAATAGATTTTGACGTACATTCAGATGAGGGAACAGCCGCCCTTCCTGAAAGATGTATCCCAGACGACGACGGTGCGGCGGCAACCAGATGTCTCTTTCCGCGTCGAAAAGAATTCGATTATCAATTGTGACCTGCCCAGCCCGGGGTCGCAATAGCCCGGCCACTGCATTAACAACCGTTGTTTTGCCCGATCCCGACCGCCCGAACAAAACGGTTACACCTGAAGGCGCGTTAAAGTTCAGGTCCAAAGCTATGCCAGGCAATTGGTGTTGGAGGCGAACAGAAAGGCTCATGATCCTGCCACCCGTTGCGCGGCACGGCGACCGACATATTCCGACAGCAACAATGCAGTCATGGCAACAGCGATCGAGATAATGACCAGCCTAGTGGCTGCGGCCTCGCCCCCCGGCACTTGTAAAAAAGCGTAAACCGCCGATGGCAATGTTTGAGTTTGCCCCGGGATGTTGGAAACGAATGTAATTGTGGCCCCAAATTCCCCCATCGCCTTGGCAAATGCCAAAATTGCTCCGGCAATAACTCCGGGCAGGATCATCGGTAAAGTGACTGTTAAAAAGACAAAAAACCTAGATGCGCCAAGGGTGGAACCCGCTTGTTCAAGCCGTGGATCCACCGCCTCGATCGAAAGACGGATCGCACGGACCATAAGCGGAAAGGCCATGATCCCAGCAGCTAATGCTGCGCCAGTCCAGCGGAAGGCAACGACAATTCCGACCTCAGCCAATAAACGACCAATGGGGCCTTGCACTCCGAAAGTCAAAAGCAAAAGATAACCGGTCACGACAGGTGGTAGGATCAACGGTAGATGCACGAGCCCGTTCACAATCTGGCGCCCGGGAAAACGCCAGCGCGCCAAAGCATAAGCCACAAATATACCTAACGGTAAGGACACCACCGTAGCCCAGAAAGAGACACGCAAAGAAAGGCGCAATGCTTCAAGCTCCGCAGGTCCGAGCCATCCCATGATTACTGCCCCGACAGGGTAAAGCCCTGTCTCTGGAATTCCGCTTGTGATGCTTCGGATTGCAGATACTCAAAAAAATTCTGCGCGTCTGCGCTCGCCGCTTGCATCAGAGCCGCCGGATATATGATCGGAGAGTGCGTATCCTGGGGGAAAGTTCCAAGCACATCTACCCTATTTTCTGCCGTTGCGTCGGAATTGTATACGATCCCCAATGGCGATGCTCCTGTTGCCACCAACGCCAAAGCCGCACGCACGTTGTCAGCCTGAGCAATCTGCCCCTCTACGGTGTCCCAAATACCCAGACTCTGCAACGCACTTTTGCCGTAAATTCCCGCCGGAACCGCATCTACAAGCGCCATGGCCAGATACCCTCCGTCCAATTGTGATTGCAGGTCCAGCGTGGGTTCTATTTCTATTGGATCGCCGCCTTTTAGACCAATCAAAACAAGATTATTGGCCAGCAAGTCAATTCGCGAAGCTGAATCCAACAACCCTTCATGTTCCAACACATCCATCCAGTCTTGGTTGGCTGAGATATACAACTCGGCAGGGGCGCCCAGTTGAATTTGCCGTGCTAAAACAGAGGACGCCGCATACGAAACAGTGACGTCCTGGCTGAATTCTTCCTGATATCGCGCGACAATGGCGTCCAGTGCAGTCTTCAGGCTAGCCGCTGCAAACACCAGAACTCCCTCGGCGCCAGCCCGGATAGGGGCTGCCGACGCTACAAAAAATGCAAGTACCGCAATAAGGCAACGGAAAACCCGGGTCATCATGTGCCTCTGACTCAATTGGTTGCAGTCAATGTGGGCATATCGGAGGCTATGCATGACAGGCAAGACCCCTTTCTTTACAACCAATTCAGGTGCAAGTGTGATATTGACCGTTTTCTGTCGCGAATTGGATTGATCCTTCACCAAATTCAGGCTGACCTGCAGCTAGGAAAGATAGGAAACATCTCATGTTGCAACAGAAACCCGAATTGATCGATGCGATCCGGGCCAGATTCGCTCATGTCGACGCTTGCCCGTTTCAAGGGCCGCGCATCTTCTTTGAAAACGCAGGAGGAGCGCTGACGCTGAAGTCAGTGGTCGAAACCTCCGCAAAATTTGCTGCAATCCCCGATAATCAAGGGCGAGACAACGTGGCCAGCCATGCATTGGTCAACATCATTAACAAAGCCAAAGCCGATTTGTCAGTTTTCATGAACGCCTCTGGTGGCCAGTTTTTTGTGGGCGAAAGCGGAACCGAACTGCTGTTCAGAATGATCCGTACCGCATGTGTCAATGCTCAGCCGGGCTGCAAAGTCATCGGAAGTTCCATAGAACACCCCGCCAGTCGCAGCGCTGCGCGTCGTTGGGCCGAGATAGCCGGGTTGAACTATGTCAACGTGCCCCACGATGACGCAACCGGGCTTGTCACTGCAAAAGACTATAGAATGTTGATGACACCGGATGTGGTTGTTGCGACGGTCCTGCATGCCTCGCCAGTCACGGGGATGGGCATGGACGTGGCGGCCATTGCGCATGCAATACGCGAGGTTGCCCCTGAATGCTTCATCATCGTGGATGGAATTCAACATGCAGCGCATGGCCAGATGGATCTGGACAGCTACAATGTCGATGGCTATGCAATTTCGCCTTATAAGGTTTTTTCGCGCCACGGATACGGTGTGGCCTGGATATCGGATCGGTTGACTGCTTTACCCCATGATCAACTGATAGACGCACCGGCCGAGGGATGGGAATTCGGTACACGCGACACTGGGGCCTACGCAACAATGTCAGATGTTGTCGAATACTTTGAATGGGTTGGTTCACAGGTATCAGACGCATCGGACCGTCGAGACAGGATTGTGGCTGCCGGGCAGGCTATCCGCGCTTACGAAACTCATCTGACTGGGGCAATGATCAACGGCATAGGTAACCTTCCTGGATTGCGAGATATGGATCACATCAAAATTTTGGCCGGGACGGACAACCCGGCTCGCGAAGGGTTGGTGTCCGTAGTTGTTCAAGACATGCCATCCGCAGATGTCGTTACAAAGTTGAACACTCAGGGAATTCGTACCCACACCCGTAAAGCTGATCATTATAGCGGAAATGTACTTGACCCACTGGGATTAAATGACTGTATCCGTATCTCGCTTTGTCACTACAATACTGAACACGAAGTCGCGCAACTACTTGCCGCCTTAAAAGACTTGCGCGCCTGAGCGCAGACACCTGCACTATTGGCGAAAGAATTTCTGCTAACCCTCTTGCGTCTGCGTGCCGCGTTAGCTAAATCCCCCATCACGGGTGATTAGCTCAGTTGGTAGAGCGCTTCGTTTACACCGAAGATGTCGGGAGTTCGAGTCTCTCATCACCCACCATTCCCAACCTTTTCAATGGTTTGCTCAGGGTCTTGTAACGAGAACTTGGAGACTATTCGACGATGAGTGTACGGGTATCGAATCTAAAGAAGCGTGTTGGACTACCCAGAGGATTGTTCCTCAGAGGCAAAGGCTACGTAGTCGGCCATTGCGGTGTGTGCTGGAAATGCAAATGCAAGACCAACAAGCATCTTCTTAATCATTAGAGAGTAGCCTTTCATAAATAGTCTACCCTGGGATCAAGCTTCAGCACGAACCCGTGGGTGTAACGTTCCCTGTCTGAGAGTTATTCTATGCGCGGGTGAGGGTATCTCTTCAGCAGAAGCTTCCTCTGTTCAACCAAGGAACCGTTTCTCAGATGCAATAATAAGAACAATAATCCCCTCCTTTTTGAAGTCGGTTTCTAAAACCCCCCACCCCTTCGTTTGCAGACAATAATGCTGCCAATAGACCAAGGTCGTGTGTCCTTGTGCTTAGGGTGGCGGAACTGGTGGCAATGAAGTCGGTTTCGGCTTTTGGCAGGGAATTGCCTCAACTTCTTAGAACCTAAAGGAACCACCAGCATGATTATTGGATACGCAAGAACTTCTACGATGGAACAACAAGCAGGGCTTGAAGTTCAACAGGAGACACTCACAGAAGTTGGATGTGAGAAAATCTACTTCGAACAAGTCTCCTCTGTTGCTCGTAGAGAGGCGCTCAGTGAAGCTCTTAGCTTCTGCAGAGAGGGAGATGTTCTCATCGTCACCAAGCTTGACCGCCTTGCTCGTTCAGTCAGACATCTCGGAGAGATTGTTGACGAGCTCACAGAGAGAGGCATCGCACTGAGAGTACTCGATATGGCCCTTGATACATCCACAGCTACAGGGAAGCTCATGCTGAATGTCCTTGGGTCCATCGCTCAGTTCGAGCGAGAGATGATGTTGGAGCGGCAACGAGAAGGAATTGCCAAAGCTAAAGCTGAGGGTAAATACAAAGGCAGGAAACCAACGGCACGTATGATGACCACAGAGGTTCTTCAGCTACTGGAGCAGGGCTACAAGAAGCACGAGATCGCCCAGCGCTTGAGTATTTCTCAGAGATCAGTCTATCGGATCGTTAACGAAGCTCACCAGCCAGCAGGAGTGGAATGCAACCGCTGAAATAGTGGATAATCTCGAGCTAGTACACCAGAATAAAACCGCACGAGAAACGTTGCTAAAAAAAAGTATTGGCCCGTGTCTTTCAACACAGGCCAACGACATCAGTTGTATATGGTTTCAATTCTAAAATCGCCGCAAATAGGTGCTTGAAGCAATCATCTGTCGTTTGCGCCGCTAGGACCGGTGCCATTACCACCAGGCTGGTCATATGGAGTATCCGGTCTTTGACCATCCATCGTAGAAGCAGGGGGTCCCCCACCATTGTTGGCGCTGTTGCCAGTAATGCCGTCCCAAGGACTGTTGCCCACAGGCTTAGCGTTGCCGGGGTTGCCGCCTTCGCTTGACGGCGGTTCACAGTCGCTCACGCAAGTCGGAGGCTCGTCAACAGCGTAACTTGCAGTTCCAATAATCGCAAAAGCAAATGCGCTCAGCAATGTAATCTTAGCTTTTCCCATTCTTTCTATCTCCACTAGTAAACAACTACAGCAAAGGCCCGTAATTTGACCTCTGCGCCACAATTTTGCCAAAAAAATGCCACATTTGCAAATGTTTCCGAATTCACCCCCCCCATTAGATAGCCTGTCCACTAAAATAGATTGTTCTCTTTCATCATTTTTCCTTACCTTTGGAGAGGACCACCGCTAACGCCGGAAATCAAAGCCGAAGCCACATAACCACCTGACAGGGAGCACGAAATACCTTCAGCGCTGCTCTAATATCACTCCGCAAGCTCTACGGATCGACCTTGGTTTGGTCTTTCTCTAAAAGTGAAAATCAACTGGCCTTTCATTATCGCCTACAAGCCAGCAAAGCAGAATCGGCACTCTGCCCTAACCCGATTATTTTAGTAGAAGTTTTACTTCATCCCGGCTTGTGATCTTTATCACCCGTACATGTAACGACTTGACCTCTGATTCCGTTACAGTAAGTGTCGTACTCGAACCATGATGGTTCACCTGCAGAAACCGAAGTAGCTGCGTTGAGGAAACATGTGTAACATCACGGGTGATTAGCTCAGTTGGTAGAGCGCTTCGTTTACACCGAAGATGTCGGGAGTTCGAGTCTCTCATCACCCACCATTTTACCTAGTGCAAGCGTTTGATCCTGAAATTTTAGCGATCGCAAGTAGACGCCGTCATTTCCCTTTCGCGTTCTCTTTGGGTGCTGCGAACTTGCTGGAAAAATAATTCGATAGCTTAAAACGCTCTTTCCAAGTACCAGCGCCATAATCAACCCATATGTCAAAATATCGAGCAAGACACCTCCAGAGTGATGAGAAAGAAAATACTGCATAATGTCCTTCGCTGCACAACAACCGAAAATTAATAGAGAGAGCATCGAAACGTGGCGAAAGACCATGACTTGTGACCCGGTCGCCGTCAATCCAACTGTGGTTTTTTCGATCCCACTTATTGCACGTCACAGGGCGCGTGACTGGTCCCAAGTTTGTGAAAACCTGGGGCAAACAATTGAAACCTTGCGCAGACAAACCAACCCAAACTGGATGGCCGTTGTTTGCGGTCAGACACAACCAGATGGCATTGATTTTGACGATCAGGTAATTTTTCTGCGGTTTACAAAGCCAGCTCCAGGAATTGACAAGGGTGAGAAACGGCGCTCCATCACTGAGTTCTGCTCCCAAATTCTAAGTGGTGATGCATATTTATTCTGTCTAGATGCTGATGATCTGACACATCCAAAGCTTGTAGATTACATGGTCGAAACCCGCGACCCGTCGGGATACCTGATCGACAAGGGTTTTATGTACAATACCACTACCGGAGAGACTGCTCCTTTGCACCGCGCGGACAAGGACGCAATTCGAAAACAGGAAGGACCGTTTGGTTTTGCGCTTGTACCGCGGCGGCTGGACAACGTGTTTCGCAAGTTGACCGGTCGTGGATTTGCTAATTTCCCACCCAGGCTTTCAAAGCTGAAGTCTTTCGATTCCACTTGCGGGTCCTGCGTGGCGTGGAGGTGCCAATTCGGCCAGACAAAATTGGATGTGCCGGTTTTACCTGAATTAAGCCACAGGTTAATTGGCCTCTCCAACCGTAACGATTTAATGCAGCTAAACTACGTCCCCTTTCACGCCATGATGTACGTCATTGGGCATGGCGAAAACCTAGAGGAAGCAAAAGGTCGACTACGCTACAAAACCCGATACATCAACGAGTTCAAGATGACGCAGCGAGACACGCAACAAGCTCTAGCCGAGTTTGGCATCCGTGAAGAGCGCGGCGCCACTGGTAATCTCTGAATAGCAACTGATAACGACCAAAAGCGCAGGGCGTTATTCACATCGCTTCGGGTGGTTCATAGTTTGGAACTCGCAGCCTTCAACAAGAATCCCCAGATTCCACCAATTGCATTGGTCTCGATTGACAACCTGACAGCGTTATTGAAATGCGTCTGACAATTTCTTTGGATTTTCCGTGTACACCCAATGCCTTATCGCATTGGTTCGGATACATCGCGTTTTATGGACAGCTTGTTCCGGAAGGTTACCGAAACAAGAAAGGGGCTGGTCAAGACCCCCTTATCCAGCCCCTAACACCACCTGACACTCTCAATCATTTGTGAGACGGTGGGTTTTTCACCTGATAACCATAGCGGAAACTTTGTTAATTGTATCGAAAAATTCGGCGGTAGTCTCCTTGCCCAGTGTGAGGAACTGCCGTTTTCAATTCAAATGGCGATCCCGGAAGGACTCGAACTCTCAACCTGCTGATTAGAAGTCAGCTATGCGAGTTTCATAACCTCTTTATTTTTGATTATTTTTGCGAAACTTCATTGAATACATCAACGTTTCGTCCACGTTTAGTGCAATTGTGGCGTAATCTGCTTAATTAGGTAATGCAACGCGAACCAACGCTGTAATGTCCGCAATCCGAGACAAAGCGGTCATCTGACAAAATCGCTCAGATGACCGCATCGAGCCCAGAGCAGACATACGTTCCTGCGGCCCCTTTCGGACAAAGCACCATATGGTATCGTTGCCGTAGGTGAACGGAGTTTGGCCCTATGGATAGTGTTTTCGGATGCAGTGTTGACGATCATTTGCAATCACGGCTTGAGTTACGAGGACAGGAAAAGCCTTTCGATCATTGGGTCGATAACAAAGTGATCGACCATATTGATGAACTTTCCGGACGCTTCATCGCGGCTTCCTCATTGGCGATCCTGTCTACTTCGCGTCACGACGGAGTTATGGATATGACTCCTCGCGGCGACCCGCCGGGGTTTGTAAATGTCATTGACCGGAAACTCATCGCTATCCCCGATCGCCCCGGGAACAATCGGATGGACACATTCGAGAATGTCCTTGGAAATCCCAATGTCGGCGTTCTGTTCATAATTCCCGGACACCGGGACACGTTGCGTGTCAGCGGCAGGGGTGCGGTTGTCCGGGACGCCAAATTGGGCCAACAACTTGCGGTCAACGGACGGCCATCGGATCTTATCCTGCTGGTCCAGGTCGAAAGGGTGCTATGTCATTGTCCAAAGGCATTCATCAGAGGCAAGGTATGGCAACCAGATGCCTGGCCAGACACGTCGGATGTACCCACCCTTGCCGAGATGCTGAAAGTTCATGGTGGGATGCCGGAGACCGTCAAAGAAATCGACGATGGGTGCCGAGAAGATAGTGAACTAAATCTCTACTAGCGGCCGCACTCCACGTTGCAATTGAAGTTATTTGTCGGGATCAATTGAGAACGGCAGCTTTGTTCGCGTAGCAGCCGTTCACGCAATGCGCAGCGAACGGCTGCTTCGAGCCATTTTGACCGATGCTGCGGACTGCATGAACGGGTAGTTTAACGACCTAAAGGACATCCAAGCCAATTTGCCGGACGTCGGCTTGCAGGCACGCTGCTTTCCAAATTGGGATATCACGATGCGTATGCTACGGATCTAAGAGCCGCAAATCACATCCAAGATCCGATTCAGATCCTCACCTTCGAGTCCATCCGAAGCTGTTGGGAAAATCACCTCCGACCAAGAGAAGTAGACGACGAATACCCGAGCACGGGATTGGATTTCTTGCTCGTCGAATCCACTGTCCGCAAGCACTTCACTTATGAAGGCAATGCGCATGTCCCGCACTCCGTCAATTAGAGTCTGGACGTCTGGATCTGTCTGCGCCCAAGCTGTAAAGGCCAGATCCAGTTTTCCGCTACCCCTTTTTCGGATAACCCGAACAACGAACTCCAATCGCTCTTTGATCGATCCCGTTTGAGACAGCACTTCCGAAATAATCTGCTGATTGAACTCATTAACCCAATATTGTTTCATCGTGTCGAGCAATTCGGCGCGGTCGCGAAAATGCCAGTAGAACCCACTTTTCGAGACCTTCAACTTTCTTGCAAGGTCGTTGATGCGAACTGCATCAACCCCTTCCGACACTAAAACTTCTAGCGCGGTGTCGAGCCACTGACGCTTTGAAACCCGCCCTGTTGGATGCCCGCCGCTCCGGCCCAGAGTTTCCGAGCTTCTAACTAGACCAGCTGGTACAGTTTGATGTAGTGTTTTTTTCAATGTCACTGCCCCACGGAGGAATAACGGATGTTACCATCTAATTGTGTGCTAAAACGGCTCTGCTGGCCAGATATCGCCCAAGCGATTGCAACAATGGCGATAAGTGTGCTCGCCATCGGACAATCTCTTCCTGCCGCTGCGCAAGAGATTTCGCCGACAGAACCGTTCGCTGTACGTGAGACTTACTACCCAAATACCGAAAAGCTTGAAGCCAACGAAATGCGGGTTATTGCATGCGGAACTGGAATGCCAACGACACGCGCGGCACAAGCGGCGGCATGTTTTCTTGTCGAGTTGGGCAACGGCGACAAATTCATATTCGATGCAGGGGCAGGGTCTGCTGAGCGTATCTCATCTTTACAAATCCCCTACGACTTCATCGACAAGGTGTTCATCTCGCATCTTCATGCCGACCACTTTGGTGCTTTGTCAGAACTCTGGATCGGTGGTGCGTTGATGGGGCGGCAGAAACCGCTGCGTGTCTGGGGACCAAGCGGGCCTAGCAAAGATCTCGGGACGGCAGCCGCCATTGAGAGCTTGAAAGGTGCGTACCGCTGGGATCTTGCTGGTCGAGTCGGCCTCGTCGATTTCAGGGGCTACGATCTTCAGATCAACGAGTTTGATTATCGGGGTGAGAATGCCGTTGTTTACGAGGAAAATGGGGTTACCATACGTTCCTGGCCCGCCATTCATTCGCTGGACGGACCTGTCAGCTTCAGCCTTGAATGGAACGGGCTGAAGTTTGTCTTTGGTGGTGATACATACCCGAACAATTGGTTCAACGAATACGCGAGGGATGCCGATCTTGCTATTCATGAGTGCATGGTCGCGGTTCCGACAATGGTTTCGAAAATGGGTTTCACCCCGGAAAGCGCCCTGTTGGTTGGCACCCAAATCCATACTGCCCCCGAAGCCTTCGGAAAAGTCATGGCTGAAATTCAGCCGCGCATGGCAGTCGCCTACCACTTCTTTAAGGACTTCGACACAACCGCCGAAGTGAACGACCGTATTCGGACAACCTATGACGGGCCACTAAGTCTCGCCGAAGATTTTATGGTTTGGAACATCACAGAAAAGGAAATCAGGGTTCGCATGGCTGTTGTAAATGAGACGACTTGGTCGCCACCGCTCGCTGGAGAGGCGGAACCTCCGGGTGGTGACGCCGACCGGGAAAGATTCAGCGAGAATTCGGGCGTTCCTGTAGAAGACATGATCTATTCTGACTTTATCATTGGCGGCAAATGGGACGGTGTCGATGACGCGCTTCGCGGGGTTTACAAAGAAGCGGAAGAAGCCTTGGGCAAGAGTTTTCCATATCCGGGTGACGAATAGTCTTCGCCAACTGCAAAACTGGAGTTGCCCCCGGGACAGGTTGGCACCTTTGACAGCCGGCATTTCTTGCAAAAGCGGACCTCACGGAAAGTCGCCCAATGTCGGCAATGCGCAGTCAGCGGGAATCTCAGCGTTGACTACGGCCGATTGCTTTGTCCGCAAAGCGGTCGCTCATGCCTAGTGCATCGAAAGACTGCTTTGAGCCCGGAGCGGACCTTCAGATGGGCTATATGCGCCGAGACGCAGCGAATGACCAATTTGAGCCCAACTTGGTCATATACCGTATACGTTGGCTGCCAAGTTTGCTTTGAACCGTTATAGTCCAATGCATGGAACGACGACTTGCAGCAGTGCTCGCGGCAGACATAGTTGGGTTCAGCCGCCGAATGGAGCTCGACGAGGTTCAAACGCTCAACGCCGTGCTGAAAATCCAGTCCGAGATTGTCGAGAAGCAAATCACAGGCAGGCGTGGACAGGTGGTAAAAAGAATGGGCGATGGCTGGTTGGCTGAGTTTGCGTCTGCCGCCGACGCCGTAAACTGCGCCCTGGCAATCCAATCGGACATGCAAGGTTCGGATCTGTCACTTCGGATCGGGGTAAACGTGGGCGACATAACCCACATTGACGGCGACATCTTCGGCTCTGGGGTAAACGTGGCGGCACGTCTTGAGACGGTCGCAGATAGCGGCGGCATCGCCATTTCTGCAGATGCTCAACGCCTTATGCACCGTGGGGTGGATGCAGAGTTCCACCCAAACGGTGTAGTAGACCTGAAAAACATTCAAATGCCAGTTGAGGTTTGGAGCTGGCCAGGACCGCTCTCCGCTTTGACCGGGACACCAGTCGGCATGAATGGCAAACCCAAGCTCCACTTGAGCAACCTAGAAGGAGGAAATGCTGCGGCGGTTGAAATGGCGTCTGCGTTGCGCGCGGACTTGAGCCACGCATTCGGCCGTCAAACCGGATTGGAACTCGTTGCCGTCAAAAGCGACGCAGACTTTAAACTTGGTGGTTCCATTCGGGTTTTGGGCGATCGTTGGCGCGTGCTGATTGAACTCGTGGAATGCGCCACGGGCACGTGTGTTTGGACCGATCGAATTGATGAAGGAGGCTCAGACGCTTTCGACATCCAGGATCGCTTGTGTCAGCGCGTGGCCGGATCAATCCGAATTCGACTTCCAGCCCTACTGGCGGAAAAGTTCAAGCACAAATCTCCAGAAGACATGAGCGTTGAGGAACTACTCAACTTTGCGATGGGCTGCAACTTCACATTTACCAAGGAATCTTGGGAGCTTTCGCGATCCTTGCTGCAAAGTGTTCTGCGCCTTGATCCAGACAACTGGATGGCAATGACAATGCTATGCTGGAATATAGTCAGCATGTCCCGAATCCTTGGCTGGCGAGACATGGGCCTTCAGCAAGTCGTAAAAGCGCGAGGACTGATCGATACCGCAACGAAAATTAGGCCAAATGACCACCTGATCCGGACCGTACGCGGGACGCTATCGCTTTTTGGGAACCACGACTTGCAAGCCGCGCGCATTGATTTGGAAGAGGCTCTGACGCTGAACCCCGACTACTATCACGCGATTAATACTATGGCCTTAATTAAGCTGGCCGAAGGCTCAATTGATGACGCAACCAAGTTGTCGCAAATCGCGCTTGCGTGCGACCCTGCCTATCCCTACCGGCATCTCTACTATCGAGACGCCGGCTATGTCGCGCTGGTAGCTGGAGATCATCCGCGTGCAGTCCAACAGTTAATGCAGGCCGACCACGCAGAGCCAAATTTGCCGGCGAATCTAGCGCTGCTAGCTGCGGCACTTTCTGTTTCTGGCGACACAGAAGCTGCACGCCAAAGACTAATGCATCTTAAGCAGATCGAAGCAGATTTCGATCCGACCTCACTGGCCCGGCTCCCCTTGCGCGATCAATCTGCCGCAGACCGGATTTCGGATGCATTGCTCGTCTTGGACGCGTGACGTGAGAGTTCTGCCCGTTTATACCTCCGGCGCTCTGGCCGGGGTCCAATATTAGTGCACCAAAAGACACCCGACTGCGCGGCGAATGACGGTTTTTGGACGGCTCTCCCAGCCCCTTCCCAAATAACATCGCATCCGCCATTCATCAACGTTTGCATCACGAATTGCATAACCGCCTCCGATCAGACCCGTTCAACTGCGGACAGTGAGTTGAGCAGGGTAATCAGCTAGCAAAGATTGATATTTCTATTAAAACAGAAGGTTATGCCTGTGTATCAGTATGTTGTGAATGGCGATCCCGCGAGGACTCGAACCCCGAACCTGCTGATTAGAAGTCAGCTGCTCTATCCAGTTGAGCTACGGGACCGCTGCGGCCTTCTTGCGGCTTTTATGAACCAGGTTCAAGGGCCAAGCGCATGAAGGCGCTGTTGAGGTCTTCTTTATAGCCAAATATCGGCCCGCAATAGGAATATCCTAACGCTTCATAAAGCTTTCGAGCGGCAGTGTATTCAGGCAAATGCGCCGCTCCGGTCTCAAGGACCAAAGCAGATATCCCTTCCGATCCGGCAAGATCAGCCAGATATTTCATCATCACTCGCGCCAACCCACGACCGCGAGCGTCTGCTATTATATGCACGGATTTCACTTCGGCGGTTCCGTCGGGTAGGGATTTCAGCGCACCGCAGCCAAGGGCTTTACCTGTTTCATAAAGCCCAAAGAATCGGATACCAGGCGCACTCAACGCGACAGCATCAAATGTATGGTTCGAGGTCTGAGGCGTTGCATCCCAGCTATGTGCAAGATGCGCCTCAATGATAGGGCGCATCTCGTCCGCACCCGGATCAGCCGGCCGGATCTCGATCACTTAATGGGTCCAAGGGCTACGGCGGTCGGTGGCGAAATTCTCGCCGTATCCCCGGGGACGAAGGTTTGGTTTACGCCCATGAGGTTCGCTAACTGTCGCGTCAATTCCGTTGTCCTTTGCGTAATCGAGCGCCTCTTCCTTGGTGTCGAATTTCAAACGCACCTGAGATTGCGTATCCGAGGAAGAAGTCCAACCCATAAGCGGATCAACCTCGCGCGAAGATGCAGGTGCGTATTCCAGCACCCATTTCCGAGTTTTTGCCATGCCCGAAGTCATGGCGTTCCGAGAAGGTTGAAAAATTCGCGCGCGCATGCCGCCTCTCCATACTCACTGGCTGAGCACGTTTATGCGTCAGCGAGTTCGCAGGGACAAGATGACAAATGTCGCAACTTTATCTCGCAGTAGCAGCACCCAACCGGCGACCTAATGTCAAATTCTGTCACTAGAGATTGTTATGAACCGCGTCACGCCAAGATGAAGAAACTAAGATGATCCACCTCGAAAGAAGTTTGGAAACCAGAGCCCGGCGCCAGGCGATCTGGGCCACTTCGAGCCGGTTCATGCATATCGACGAATTCGCGCCAAAGGTGAAGTCCGTGGATGCCTTGACTAATGATCCAGTCGGCGTTGGATTAAAACGTCATTGCCATTTCGAGGCCGAAACCTCTTTGGTACACGGAGCAACGGATTGGCAGCCTAACATAGGTTATCGCGAAAGACTTTCCGAAATGTCCGCAATGCCCTTGACTGATGCACATCCTTCGATGGCCATCGAGCCAATTTCGGCAACACAGTCAAAGGTGATCTGAAGCATGGAATACAGCGTGAAGTCGGGACGGGAAATAGGCAATCGGTGTTGAAAATAAACATGGGTCGAACTCTGGAAGACAACTTGAATGCCCTTTCAGTAAAGGTCCGGTCAGACCAGCTTTCGGACCTTCAGCATGCATATGATTGAAAGTACAGTTTCAGAGCCGGATCAGGTCTTGCAGTTGGACAAAATAAGAACAAATGTAAGGGGCTAACCCCGGAGCCTGCCAATGCCATATGCCCAATCCGACAAAACCCAGCTGACAGCCGAAGAGGTTCGTGCACGTTTAAAGCTTGAGGGCGGCAAACAGTTCGTCATGCACACCGAATTTGCACCTGCAGGGGATCAGCCAGGCGCGATAGAAGAGCTGGCTGGCGGCGTCACCAATGGGGAACGTGATCAGGTACTGTTGGGTGCGACGGGTACAGGTAAAACATTCACGATGGCAAAGGTGATCGAGGAAACACAGCGCCCAGCCATCATTTTGGCCCCGAACAAAACGCTTGCGGCGCAACTATATGGAGAGTTCAAAGGCTTTTTCCCCGAAAACTCGGTCGAGTACTTTGTGTCCTACTATGATTACTACCAGCCCGAAGCCTATGTGCCGCGTAGCGACACCTACATTGAAAAGGAATCGCAGATCAATGAGCAGATCGACCGGATGCGCCATTCCGCCACTCGGGCACTGCTTGAGAGAGACGATGTAATCATCGTAGCGTCGGTCAGTTGTATTTACGGTATTGGATCGGTCGAAACTTATGGGGCCATGACCCAGGATTTAAAGGTGGGAAAAGATTACGACCAGCGGCAGGTAATGGCCGATTTGGTCGCCCAGCAATATCGCCGTAATGATCAGGCCTTTCAGCGCGGCTCGTTCCGGGTGCGCGGGGATTCACTTGAGATATGGCCTGCTCACTTGGAAGACCGCGCGTGGAAACTGTCATTCTTTGGGGAAGAACTGGAACAGATCACTGAATTCGACCCACTAACAGGCGAAAAGACCGACACGATGGAGCACATTCGGGTTTATGCGAACTCACACTATGTGACACCAAAACCCACAATGCAGCAGGCGATTATCGGGATCAAAAAAGAACTGCGAATAAGGCTGGACCAACTAGTTGGTGAAGGCAAACTGCTGGAAGCCCAACGTCTGGAACAGCGCACCAACTTTGATTTGGAAATGCTCGAAGCCACCGGCGTTTGTAACGGGATCGAGAATTACTCACGCTATCTCACCGGCCGCGCACCGGGCGAACCGCCCCCTACCTTGTTCGAATTCATACCCGACAACGCAATCGTATTCGCCGACGAATCCCACGTCTCGGTCCCTCAGATCGGCGGCATGTACCGGGGTGACTATCGGCGCAAGTTCACTCTGGCAGAACATGGATTTCGCCTGCCATCATGCATGGACAATCGGCCTCTGAAATTCGAAGAGTGGGACGCAATGCGCCCGCAATCGGTCTTTGTATCGGCCACTCCTGCAGCGTGGGAATTGGACCAGTCCGGTGGCGTTTTCACCGAACAGGTGATCCGCCCCACCGGTCTGCTGGATCCCGAAGTGGAAATCCGCCCCGTGTCGATGCAGGTGGACGACCTGCTGGATGAGGTGCGAAAAGTAGCTGCCAATGGCTATCGCACGTTGGTCACCACGCTGACCAAACGGATGGCCGAGGACCTGACCGAATACCTGCACGAGCAGGGCATCAGGGTTCGTTACATGCATTCCGACATCGATACACTGGAACGCATCGAAATCCTGCGCGACCTGCGGCTGGGGGCGTTCGACGTGCTGGTCGGCATCAACCTGCTGCGCGAGGGACTCGACATCCCCGAATGCGGGCTCGTCGCTATTCTGGACGCGGATAAAGAGGGCTTTTTGCGATCCGAAACCTCGCTAATCCAGACCATCGGCCGGGCCGCTCGGAACGCCGATGGCCGGGTGATCATGTATGCCGACAAGATCACCGGCAGCATGGAACGTGCGTTGAACGAAACCAACCGCCGCCGCGCTAAGCAAGTCGCCTATAACAAGGAACACGGCATCACGCCTGAGACGGTGAAGAAGAATGTCGAGGACGTTCTGGCTGGTCTCTACGAAGGCGACGTCGACATGAACCGCGTCACCGCCACCATCGACAAGCCGATGCACGGCGCCAACCTTGAGGCGCATCTGGACGGGTTGCGCGAGCAGATGCGCAAAGCCGCCGAGAACCTGGAATTCGAAGAGGCCGCCAACATCCGGGATGAAATCAAACGTCTGGAGGCAGTCGATCTGGCCGTCGCCGACGACCCCATGGCGCGCCAATGGGCGGTCGAGAAAGCCTCGGAAGATGCCGTGAAATCGCGTGGACGGTCAACGGCTGGCAGGCCGGGGCAGAGGGGTGGGAATGTGAAACGGAGGAAGCGTTAGTCCTCCGCTTCACACGTGGAAGGGAGATTACTTCTTCGGCTTTTTGGGTGGAGT
The DNA here is from genome assembly GCF_059612885.1 of Ruegeria sp. YKSD179. Classification (NCBI taxonomy): domain Bacteria; kingdom Pseudomonadati; phylum Pseudomonadota; class Alphaproteobacteria; order Rhodobacterales; family Roseobacteraceae; genus Ruegeria; species Ruegeria sp. YKSD179. The sequence goes on from NZ_JBXWRL010000030.1 coordinate 29,285, forward strand.
TGGCTTAGGTTTCGGCGTAGGTTGCGGCCGGCTTGTACCTTTGTTCATTGCTCCCGAACGGCTACGTGTTGGAGGTGGGGCTGGTTTTTTTGCCATTTCGTACCTGTGAGAATTCTATTTTGGAACACAACAATAAATTGAATATTGCCACAGAGGCACTTAGGCAAACGGAATTGCAACTTGAGGACATTAACAACTTGGCCTCGAATGCAGATCAGCGCGCCATGGCGTTAGCGGGTACTCTTGCTGCAATGGCGACAATTCTCGCCACGCTCGCTTCGAGAACACCTTCTCCGTTTCTTTCATACGTTTCATGTGGTGGATTTATTGTAGCAAGCTTTGTCGCCGCAAGTACCTGTATGCCGAGGCGTTTCCATATTAGAGGGCACCGATGGGAAGGGTGGAAAGGGCACGTTGATGACAATGATGATTTCTTGGAAGTAGTAATCTCTCAAGCAGAAGAAAACGACATTCGCATCTCAGAAAACTTCACCAAACTTAACAAAGCCGCAAAAGTTACTTGGCATTCATTTACTTTTGCATTCTGGGTATTTTGCTTTTTTCTTTTTTCTCAGATTGGAACGGTAGCGCATTAGCAGATCGGGCCAGTACGCTCACGCAATGAAGTAAAACTCATTCCTAACACGCCACACTTTAAACTTGCAGCCCAGCGCCCTCTCTTCCACCTTTGAAATCACAAAATGCGATCCCAAACGGTTTCTGTGACGATCCCGAACTCCCTGACCAGCACTCATGAGGTCAAAAGAACCATTCACTGGGTTTGCAGAGCCGACCAAGGATTTGGCGCAACGCACGTGAAAACCAGACGGGACCGTCACTCAGGCACCGGGCACAACAACGGTCCATTCTAAGTTGACTGACGCCGCCTGCCCTTGCCACTTTCGTTGCTGCGGCTAAGTAACATCAGATGCGTTTCGTTCTTTCTCTTTTGATCTTCGCCACCCCAGCCTCTGCGTGGGAGGCGACCGTTGGTCAGATATGCACCCTTTCGCATGAAACGGACTCAGCGACGATTTTCTTGACTTACGATCCCGCTCAACCTCTTTACTCTCTTACAATCACCCGCACGACCGAAAATTGGGCGCAGGCGCCATGGTTCGCGATGCGGTTCGAAGGCCCAACCCCCATCGAAATCGCGACCTCGCGCCATGTTCTTTCCGAAAACGCCACAGCCCTTACCGTGACCGATAAAGGGTTCGGCAATGTACTGGACGGATTGGAATACAACCAGAGTGCATACGCCTTTACGCAAAATCAGATAATTGAATTTCCTTTGGATGGAGCTGCTTCACAAGTTCGCATATTCCGCGAATGTGCTTGGGCCCATTTGTCCTAACATTGGATAAATGAGACCGACAAAGAGCTTACTGTTTTAATTTGGGATAATTGTGTTGTGGCCCCTAACTTTGATCAGTGGTGGACCGCCCCAGCGAAATGTTCAAAAGACCCGGGCAAGCGAAGCCTACCCGGGTCAATAACTTAACCTTTGTCCCAATGCGCAATCACATCGTACCCAACTGGTGAAGGCGGGCCTTCCAGAAACTCGGCGAATTGGCCCCAAAGTTGGGCTACCTTGGGTGCGTTCGCGTCCGAGGTCTCTTCGCTTTCCACAACGGAAATAACGTAACCCGAGCCGTCTTCGTTCATTACGTTTGTAAAACAATGCATGCCGGGCATGCCCATAATTTCAGACTTCAAATCGTTCATTTTGGCCGTTGCCGCCTCACGCGTACCGGGCTTCATCTTGAACTGAGTAATACGTGCAAACATGGTATTCCTCCCTCGTCTGGCAAAATTGCCGTATGGCGTGGCCGGAATGGCTCTGCCACGCTCAGTCTAGCACGAGGGCATTGAATCTCTAACTGATACCCAGCGGATCTTGGGCGCCACCGAGCGTAAGAGATTTCTCATCAGCGCTTTTCACACTTCATGGTTGCAGCCCTGCGCAGGCTGCTTCACGTTTGAAATCACAAATTGTGATTCCAAACGGCAGCCATGACGAACTCGAAGAACCTGCCCAGCATACAAGAAGTCCAAAGAGCCATTCACAGAGTGCGCGGTGCGCGCGTGGTGTTGGCCGAGGATCTGGCGAAATTCTATGGGAAATCAGTGAGGGCATTCAATCAAGCCGTTTCACGCAACAAAGACCTGTTCGAAGGCTACCGCTTTCAATTGTCCGATGCCGAGGTCGCCGATTTGCAATCACGGAATGTGATTTCAAAACCCAAGGGTCGCGGTGGACGGCGGGTCAACCCGTGGGTTTATTCCGATTACGGCGTAGCTATTGCTTCGGCTTTGTTCAAAGACCCACGCGCGATCAAGATTACACGGATGATTACCGAAGCCTTTGTCGACGGAGCCAATGCCCTGGCGGAGACTTCGCGCAGCGTGCAGGAAATTCTCCCGCCCGAGGATACCCCGGCCCCGCTGCTGCCTAATGGTGAACAACTGCGCGACCTGGCCGAAAACATCCTTGATTCCGGTCAGCAAAGCCTTGTCGACTATATCGCCAACCCCACTACCAAGCGCCAACAAGCCGTAGCAACGATCATGAAGACATTGGCCGAAACCGCCGGAGAAGAAGTCAAAACACAGCAGGAACGCCTAAGACTGCGCATTGCAGAGCGTCTGGCTGCCGGGAAATACAATGATGATGACGACAGAAAAAGACTGATCGAGTTGCTTCACGCAATGAAAGGATAGACCCGATCGGGCTTGATCCCGATCAATACATGCCCCGCCAGTTCCATTCATGATATTCACATGACAGACTCTAATCCAACTGGCTTAGATGCCTATAAACCCGCCCAAATCGCCGAACTGGTCGAAACGGCAGGGGTCGCCAAGGCGCATCTGACAATCGGCCAGACTCTAACGTTGGCTATCCTCGCCGGAGTATTCATCGGGTTCGGTGGTGCGGCTTATACCATAGTCATGACCGGTGCAGATCCAGGGTTTGGGCCTGCGCGGTTTCTGGGCGGCGTTGTATTCTCGTTGGGCTTAATTCTGGTTGTCGTGGGTGGTGCCGAGCTGTTCACCGGCAACGCCCTGATGACCATTGCCGCGGTGGATCGAAGGATTTCCACAATGGCATTGCTGCGAAATTGGGGCCTAGTCTACTTGGGCAACCTGATCGGCGCCATCGCGCTGGCGCAAGCATTCGCGTTGACCGGGTTACTGGATGGTCCGATGGCAGCAACAGCATCGGCGATTGCAAGCGGTAAACTTGATCTTACTGCATCTCAGGCGTTTACACGCGGAATTTTGTGCAACGCGCTCGTCTGTCTGGCCGTCTGGCTAAGTTTCGCGGCAAGGTCAGTGGTCGGTAAGGTCACGGCTATTCTCTGGCCGATTTCTTGCTTTGTTTTGTTAGGCCTCGAACACTCTGTCGCCAATATGTACTTGCTACCGCAGGGCGCTATGTCCGGTGCTGAAATCGGGTTTCGAGCAGCTTTTGGCAACTTATTTTGGGTAACCGTCGGTAACATTGTCGGCGGTGCAGGCGGTGTCGCACTGGCGTATCGCTTTGCCTATCTACGCAATTCATCAGAGTGAAAAATTATTGATACTAGACCTGTAACTCCGCGCGCATCTTCTTGGTCAGCTTGGCCACAACCAAATCGTATGACGTCACTATGTGATCGCGCAGCAAGCTATCGTTCATTCCGCAGGTTTCATAAACCTGTAACCATTTCATCCCCCGCGACGCCAGATAAGGGGCGGGCCGTATACCGGGCTCGTCTCTAAGCACCTCAAAGGCCAGGTCGGTTGCTTTGAAAGTGAACGCGTCCTTCCCATCATTCCAGCCGCAGATCGCGAATACCTTACCGCCAACTTTCCATACGTCCGCATTTCCCCATTGCACCACATGGTTAGTGGCTTGTAGGCCTGAACAGAAAGCGTTGAATTCTTCGCGGGTCATAGGGCTGATTGTGACTGTCCGACAACCTTGAGGCAAGCAAGTGTTCCTGTCTGCCTCGACGATGACCGTCTTTAAGGCCGAATAAATTTCGCGTTGCCAACCATGCGTTGTTTGGGTGCCTCGGTGCGTGATGGCTCGGTGGATAACACTGGTTCCGCTTTGTTGAATTCGCAAGCAATTCCGTCGCCATCAGGATCGTTGCGCTTGTGATAGCCAGGCTCACCTTCGTTGAATGTATTGAAACCGATGGCCTGCACGGCATCGCACCCAACCAATGCAACAAGATGAACCAGAGCGTTTTCGCGATCCCCATTATTTACCCGGATGTAGGTTCCGACGGCAATTATCCCTGTGGTCAACGGAAGCGCCAGTACCATCAAAAGGATTCTCATGGGCGACAAAGCCCGTCTGCGCTGTTGTTCGGCGCGTCTATGCCTTCGGGCTGAACGAGGATTCATTGGCTCGTCTTGTGTGTCTTCTAGTGTCATGGATTCTTGTTGAAACGAAGATGTGGCAACCCCGAGGCCCGCTGAAGGCCAAGGTAAGGAATTTACCCAGGCGCGTTGCGTTGAGATGGGTCTCGTTTGAAAGCTCCGGGGTGACTACCCAGATCGCGTTGCCGAGCCGAGGCTTCGGCCCACCAAACCAATTGGCCAAAAGCACGGCCCAGATATCCGTCCCAATCTTTTGCAGAAACATCAACCTTGTAACTTCCATCGGGTTCAAAAATCTCGTGCGCCTTGGGAACGTGGATCATTGCCGAAACCGGTAGGCACCCCAATTCGCTGAGATAGGTTCGCATATTCACAGCCGCCCGCGCCCCACCCCACTGGCCCGCAGAATAGGTGGCAATTACGCTTGGTTTGTATGAGAATAGTGAACTGCCGAAATGGTTGAGCAAGCCCGATAACGCAGGGGACATGGAATGGTTGTACTCGGGACTGACCATTACATAGCCATCGGCGGCATCAATCTTTTGCGAGAGCGACTCGAGATTTTGAGGCGCCCGCCCTTCCGCGAACGCGAAATGAGGTTTGAAGACGTGATCCGTCTGAACCTCTAAAGGGTCGATCAATGTTACATCATGATCGATCTGGCTAAGCCGCGAAACACAGGCTCTGGCCACGCGTTCACCCACCCTGGCGGGGCGCGGAGGGGTACTTTTCCGGGAAGATCCAAGGAAAACAAGAAAATTCAAAGCTGCACCCACCATGTTAATAATATAAACCAAGCACCGTGCGCAGGTTAGATGGATACTTCATGCAACGCTATTTGAAAGAGTCCATATGACAAATCCCGACCCCTTTCTGTCTCCCGATGACGAGGCACGCAGGATAGCACGGGACATACTGGCAACCGCTAGTTATGCCTCTCTCGCGGTGCTGCGGGTCGGAACGTTGCTACCGTCGGTCTCACGGATCGCTCTTGCCACAGACTTAGAAAAACGACCTATTTCGCTTGTCTCCACATTATCAGATCACACAAAGGCAATGCGGGCCAATCCGTCCTGCGCCCTTTTGATCGGCTCACCAGGCGATAAAGGTGATCCTTTAGTTCATCCTCGGTTGACCCTGCATTGCATTGCCACGCTGATCCCGAAAGATGTGCCTGAACACGACGGCCTCAGAAAGCACTATCTGACCTTACGCCCTAAGGCACGACTGTATGTCGATTTCGCCGATTTCGGATTTGTCCGCTTTCAGGTGGAAGACGGCATGCTGAATGGCGGCTTTGGAAAAGCCTGGCGCCTGTCCTCTGATGATTTGCAAGCTTCCCAAATTATCTAACTACATGCACCGCACATTTTGCGTGACGCACGACGTGCGTCGCTGTAGAGCCCAAAAGGAGATCCTGCATACCTGGTCGATGCGAAGCCAAAATAATAAGGTCGGGTTTATTGGTTTCTGCCCAATCCAGAATTGTTCGCCCTGAATGCCCCTCGATCACCACCCCTTGGGCGTTGGGTAATTTGGATGCAAGTGCGTCCAGTTCAGTTTGAATCGCCTTCCGCGCCTCGGTAATATATTCATTCGGCATGTATGAGATCGCGTAGTCGGGGATGTGTTCTACTACGTGCAACAGTGTTACCTGCGCATTGGGTGTGGCCAGTATTTGCGCCAGTTTCATGGGCCCGGAAATGTCACGTTCTGTGTCGAATGAAATTGGGACAAGGATGTTGTGGTACATGGGTCGCGCCTCCGTGATTATATCAGCAAACTGGCACGAGATGGCCAGTAACACATTGATTCAAATCAGGATGGTCAGAATGTTTCTGCGACGTCGTACATGACAGGCTCAAAACTTTTGCAAAGCTCATTTATTTGGCGGTTTCGTTCACGCATTTCCGGCGTTCGCAGCATTGCCAGAAAATCTTCGCGCCGTTCCCATTGTGAGTAATTGGCGATCCTGGTTTGGGCATCATTCACATGCAGCCCAGCCGCGATGAATCCTTGCTGTTTAGAAATAAATTCCGAATACGCGTCCGTCAGCGCCTCTAAAAGGTCCTGGCAAGTTCCGGGCGTCATTTCGAAAGTGGTGATCACAGTCTGACTGGATGCGTTTTTTGAAATCTTGGGCATCTGGCTCCTCCTTTGATTGACCCAAGCCTAGCACAGCTTTTGAAATCGCCATCCGTTTCCTTCGGCTATCATCCTCTAAGCCAAATTTTCCAAAACAAACATATTGCTAACTAATCGTTAACCATGTCTTCGGATGTTCACCGAATGCGAGGGGCCTTCTTCACGACGTTACTGATAGTCATGCTTGGCACGCCGGTTTGGGGCGGTGCGTGGCTACGCGAAAAAGGTTCAGTTTTTTCAGCCGCCTCAGTAACCGGGTTCAAAGAGGCAGACAACATTTTCCATTATAAGACTTCGCTTTACGCGGAGTGGGGTGCATTCCCTAAACTGACAATTGGTTTGGACGCCGAAGAACACCAATATCTGTATGGCCACGCCCTCATCTTTGCTCGATTTCCAATCGCCGACTTCGGGAGCGCCGGACGTCTGGCAGGTGAGATCGGGGTTGGTGTTCACCATCGCCAGTTTCAATCCTGGGCGCTGTACAAGACCACTTTGTCATATGGCAAAAACATAAAAACCAAATTTGGTAATGGTTGGGTTGCCGTTGATACGGCTCTGGAATTTCGGACGCACGAGGCCTTGATCCACAAGCTCGATTTCACAGCAGGCTTGTCCTCAAAAAGACGTTTCAATCCACTTTTCCAGATTGAGACATCGTACACTTCAAACCAACCAATTTTTTGGAGCGCTAGACCCTCGGTAATCTACCGCCCCAGAACTGGAAAAACCAAATGGATTATTGGGATCGAACGGAACTCTTACCAAGATAGCACAGGTTTCAAAATCTCTTTGTGGAATACGCGCTAAACAGCGTGCCGCCCCAGTGAAACGGGACGGCGCGCAGTTCGAGTGTCAGGTGTCGGCCCGTATTGTTATCGAAACTTCTCCGCTGAGAGACTCTGGCCAGCGCAACTTAATGTCGTTTTGATCGGAGCCTTGCTCAAGTTCAACGTAAGGCGCGGTGTATCGCGTGGTACCTAACTGTGTTCGTAGCGGCCCGATTGCTACCATGGCATCACATCCACGGGCCCGGCCCCTGAATGGCAATTGACCGCCAGAACTTATCGTCCAAGAAGACGATCTGGAATTTTGGGTGTGCCGTAAACGAAGCGGGTTTTCACAGGGGGTCGAAACAGCATGAAAAGTGTTGTTAGAGAAATTGACGCCTGAATACTTGTCAGGGTCCAAATCGGAAAAAGTGGTATCGACCCGATCCACCCGAGAAATTGACCCAGCGTTGGTGCGAAACTTGTTTCCGGTGACGGCCAAACCATTCAGATATTGCCCGCTGCCATAAGGACGCACAACTATGAAACTAAACCAAGACTCCACATCGCTGGCGTAGAATATGTTATCCGTGATACTCAGCGCACTGAATGAATAGCCTGAGTTATAGTTTGGCGATGCGTCACGCTCATTCGTCCACTGGATAAAACAGTTGTCGACATAATTTTCCGCAATTGATGAACTATTGTAGCCGCCAATCAGAACCAAACCTGCGTTGCGCACCCCGGTTGATGCGCTGTCGCCTTGAAAGAAGTGGTTGCCGAGCACAAGATTGTTATCCCCACCTAATACTGCAAAGTGATGGAAACGGTTTGCCCGGTTATGACGCAGTTTGACGTCGTTGGCGTTGGAGTTCACCGCAATCGAGCTACGGTCAGCTACGTCCAAGTCTTCTTCGCTGGACAGGAATTGACAACCATCGATCAGCATACCCTGGCATCCGATGCCAATCGAAGTGATCCCCCGATCCTTTGGGCGACTGACAAAGCAATCTTTAAGCACAAAAGTGTTTCCACCCGGTGAAAGACGGATTGCACTGCAACGGCTATTACACTGAAACTCGATCCCTTCCATGCCGAATTTTTGCAACGAACTGAAACCACCGAAGTCCAGCAGATACTTGAAATCGGTAAAGGTAAACGTCTGAGTTCCCACCGAATCGTAAATTGCGGCGTTCAGAGTAATTTCACCAGCACCTTCATTCTTTGACCGAACATAGATCTCGCGCCCCACGCCGCTCCCGGTGACCAAAGCTCCGACAGGGATATTCGCAACGTTTGCAACGTTTGAAAGTTTGTACGGATCGGTCGGGTTGTAAGTTGCAACCGACGTAAAAGTCTCGGTATCCCAAGCGCTACTGCTTTTAACATCAAATTGTCCGTTTCGCACCACGCGGCGGGTCGCGTAAGTCGTACGGTTCGGTACCGCTGCTTGCATGTCAATCGGCTCGGTAACCGCGATCTTTCTTCCGCCTAGGTCCAAGGATTCATGGTCAGCATTATTAAGCAAGGCTTGGAAGGCTTTCTTAAATGCCAGTTCTTCATCCCCGAAGGCGGATATGTAGGTCGGCAAGTCATAACTCTTTGTCAGAACCAACAACTTGTCATCCGGCATTGTCACCGTACCATCAAAATCAACGTCAGCCGACAAGGTGGTGTTTTGTTCCAGCAACTAGGTTCCTTGCGGAACGTATATTTTTCGACCATCCGCTGCCTGATCAGCCGCTGCAAAGGCTGCAGAGTCGTCGGTCACGCCATCACCAATTGCACCGAAATCGCGAACGTCAACCAAACCGATCATGTCCCGCAAGAACACGTTGGAAACATCAGTGATCTCAATGTCGTCTACTCGGATTACAGCGCCGTTCGTTCCATTGATATCCAACCCGAAATGGCCGTACAGCGCGTCTGACCCCCAAGGCATATCGACGCCCTGCCGTCTACCGCTTCCGACAATCGCCGAAACTTCATATACTCTGCCGTACTCGTGTAGTTGTATAACCTCGCCCTGCTCGATCAGCCCGGTCACATGTGCGTCGCCTGCGCCACCGGCCCATCCTGCAACACGGACTGTGGGTAATGGACCACTAATTGCCTTCACTCGTGCCTTGATTTGCAAATAGCACCCCGGCAGCAACTGAGTTTGGCCCATATACCGCAACCGCTGCGTGGACTCTGTTTTGAATATCTCAAGACACCCTACAAAGTCTGCATCAGCGGGTACAAAAGCGCCGCTCCCCGATCCATCGTACGTGGGTGAACCGGGTGTTCCGTCGCCGCTTGACCAAACCCCCAAGCCATCTGCAAATGCGGGTGGCATGAATTCGGTGCCTTCGGTGACTGCCTTGTTCATAAAAATCCCTTTCCCAGTTTCTCCACGGAATGTCACCGCGGGCATAATCGATGGGTCCGGGTCCAGCCCGAACACTACAATCTGCGTAACTCAAGGGGATTAACCGCCGCTCATCGCACCGTACGTAGGTGTTGCTTTATGCCGCTGGGTCCGACGCTCCAAGCAATTGAACGCCGTTTATTTTCCAGCCATTTTCCATCTCAATCATTTGGTAATCGAGGATGTGAACGCGGCCGTCGCCATCCACGATCATTACTTTCTGCCACAGCGATCCGGATACTTCTCGCAATTCGAGAAAACGCAAATCTGCAGGACGCCAAACCATAGGATAGCCGTTGCGAACCATCGCTCCAAAATTATCGGAATTTCGAAACAATCGCTGGATGTTTGGGCTGGCAAAGGTAAATGCGGTGTCAAAGTCATCTGCCTTGAACGCCTGGATTTGTGCGGTGATATTCGCCTCAATCTCGGCATTCTGCGCGAATGCACCCGAGGCCAGACCGGCACTTATGAACAAGGCAATAAATAATCGACGCATGGGGCTACCTCCTGCGCAAAGAGTAGCCCCGCGCCTCAAGAGGTCAAATCAGACCAACTCCCCGGCAAGCGCTCTGTCGATCAAGGCAATGGTTTCAGGCACTCCGTAAAGTGCGATGAACCCGCCAAACCGAGGGCCCTGCGAAGCGCCCAACAGCACCTCGTAAAGGGCCGTGAACCATCCACGCATAGGATCGAACCGATCGCGCCCGATAGAATAAACCACCGATTGCAGGGCTTCATCCTCGATCGGACCGTCATACGCTTCCAACGCCGACTTCAACGCCTGAAGCGCCTCACGTTCCTGATCAGTGGGCGCGCGATGCTTTCGGGTCGGTTTGACAAAATCGTTGAAATAGCGAACAGCAAATCCAGCCGCGAGATCCAGATCAGGATGTGTTTCGGCAGTTGCCGCAGGCGCATAACGACGGACAAAGCCCCACAATGCTTCTTTGTCTTCAGCACCCGAAACTGAAGCGAGGTTCAAAAGCATCGCAAACGGCACGATCAGTGTCGACTCTGGCACATCACCGCCATGGATATGCCAAACCGGGTTATTCAACTGAGCCTTCAAGTCCTGCCCCGGGTAGGCGCGCAATTGTTGATGGTACTCATCATAGGCCTTTGGAATAACATCGAAATGCATGCGTTTGGCCGTCTTTGGCTTTTGATACATAAAGTAAGCCAAACTTTCGGTCGGCGCGTATGTAAGCCATTCGTCAATAGACACACCATTGCCGGAAGACTTTGAAATCTTCTGCCCGTTTTCATCCAGAAAAAGTTCGTATGAAAAATGTTCCGGCGCTCGTCCGCCAAGAGCCCGGCAAATCGCATCATAGATTTTTTCGTTCGTGGCATGCTCTTTGCCATACATCTCAAAATCCACGCCCAGAGCCGCCCATCGCGCACCAAAATCGGGTTTCCACTGCAGTTTGACGTTGCCTCCGGTTACAGGCAGGTTCCATTCCTTGCCATCCTCATCATCGAATGTAACGGTATAGGTTTCTGCACAGACCTTTTTCATCGGGACATAAAGCACACGTCCGGTTTCGGGATGAATCGGCAGGAAAATCGAGTAAGTCTGCTGCCGCTCTTCCCGCAAGCTTTTGAGCATAATGGCCATGATGTCGTCATAGCGTTCGACCGCAGTTTTCAGGACCTTGTCAAATTGGCCCGAGCGATAGAAATCGCGAGCCGAATAGAATTCATATTCGAATCCAAAGGTATCGAGAAACCGACGTAACATCGCATTGTTGTGCTCGCCAAAGCTCGGATATTCGCCAAATGGATCAGGAACCGACGTCAGCGGGCATTGAAGGTAATCCTTCAATTGTTCGGGGTTCGGCACGTTAGTTGGCACCTTGCGCATTCCGTCCAAATCGTCCGAGAAACAGATCAGTTTGGTCGGAATGTCCGACAAGGCTTCAAACGCGCGTTTGACCATAGTGGTCCGCGCCACCTCACCGAACGTACCTATGTGAGGCAGGCCAGATGGACCATATCCAGTTTCGAAAAGCACATAACCTTTTTCCGGTGCGCCCTGCCCGTACCGTTTTAGCAACCTGCGCGCCTCTTCAAAAGGCCAGGCCTTGGACGACATCGCGGTTTCACGCAGTTCAGACATTTTAGTGGTCTCCATCGGGGAACGACGCCGGTTACACCAAGCAACCGGACCGGCCCCTCCTATTGTGCGGATGCAGCATGAGTCAATGAACTGGGGGGAATTTCCCGTATAAACTCTACCAAAACGGAAATTTTTATTAGGTGGGCGGCTACACGAGCGATAGGGTCTACAGAATGTCGACTGGATACCAAAGAAAACTGGCTGCAATAATGGCTGCGGACGTTGTCGGATATTCCCGAATGATGGCCGCAGATGAAACTGGTACTATCGACACTATTCGCCGTCTTAGGACTGAGGTTATCGAACCACTCCTAAAACAGCATGACGGCAGGCTGGTCAAAACGATGGGCGACGGGTTTCTTATCGAGTTCACCTCGGCCGTCTCAAGCGTAAAGGCTGCAATCGAACTGCAGTCTTTATTAAAATCTGACAACGCGGTTGCTCCTGGGAACAGCCAAATTGAGTTACGCATAGGAATTCATGTCGGCGACATCGTGATGGACGAAAATGATATCTTCGGAGACGGTGTAAATGTGGCTGCCAGAATTGAGCCCCTAGTAGCGCCTGGCGGCGTAGGAATTTCAGGCGCCGCCTACCAACAAGTTCAAGGTAAGCTGGATATAGATTGGTTGGATGGAGGTGAACAGAAATTAAAGAACATTACCAACCCCACCCGTTTATGGCACTGGGATAACGGCTCGGAACCGGTCCAATCAGAACCTGAACTAAAACTGCCCGACTTGCCATCTGTCGCCGTTTTGCCGTTCGACAACATGTCGAGCGATCCTGATCAGGACCATTTTGCAGATGGTCTGACCGAGGATTTGATCACCGATCTGTCCAAGGTTTCAGGCCTTTTCGTGGTCGCCAGGAACTCGACTTTTGCCTTCAAGGGTCAAGCGGTAGACATTCCGACGGTCGGACGCCGTCTGGGTGTTGCCAACGTCGTCGAAGGCAGTGTTCGAAAACTTGGTGAGCGCGTGCGAATCAATGTCCAGTTAATCGATGCTAAATCGGGCGGACATATCTGGGCGGACCGCTATGACGGCTTGCTCGCCGAGGTTTTCGAGCTTCAGGACATGGTCTGTGGCGAGGTAGTATCCGCACTTTCTGTAAATCTGACAAAATCAGAGACAGAGCACCTGAGTTCGGTACACACGACCAATATCGAAGCGTACGAATTGTTTGTGCAAGCAAAGGCAACGCCTTTTCCACCGATTCCCGCGAAAATGGCCGCCGCAAGCGAGCTATTCAATAAGGCGGTGGAATTGGCACCTGAGTTTTCCGGCGGGTACGCCGGACTGTCCTGGATAATTGGCTTTGGTGCGCTTTGGGGCCACGGCGACCCTGATGCGCTCGGCGCCCGCGCCGAGGCATTGGCTTACAAAGCGATCGCGCTCGATAAATCCTTTGGCTGGTCCTACACTGCACTCAACCTCGCGCTATTGGTCCAAAGGCGCTTTGACGAGGCGATCGATTCAGCCAAGCAAGGTCTCAGTCTACTTCCCAACGATGCAGACGCTCACGTGATCTATGCCGTTACCAACGGCATGCGAGGCAATCATGACGAGTCGAAAAAAGCAGCAGAAACCGCGTTCAGACTAAGCCCAAATTTCGTGAACGGACCTTATCTGAATGTTGTCTGTCATGCTGCATTCATGGCTGGTCAGTTCCACGCTGCACTTGCCGCTTTTGAGCGAAATGTAGAAAGAGGCGGGCCAGTGGGGCCACCTGCATATTGCTGGGCAGCTGCCTCTTACCACGCCACCGGGCAGTTCGAGAAGGCGGAGGCTATTGTCAAAACGCTAACGACCGGCTTTCCGGACTTCAGACTTTCGGGCTGGAATTTCTTGAAACTCATAGAAAAAGACGCAGATCGCACTCGGATCGAGGCTCAGTTCAAAGACGCGGGCGTGCCTTATTGATCCTCAGTCATTAAACAAGGTGTTGAACCCGCCTCCACCCGCCCATATCGTTCGCGCGCAGCTACACCCAAGCAGGATGATCCAATGACCGAGCAAGTTACACACCCAATGTCCCCGCAGGATTGCCTTGTTGCGATTATGGTTGCGATCTCAGCGTCGGACGAGACAATCCGAACTGCGGAACTGGTAAAAATCGAAGGCGCTGTAAACATGTTGCCGGTTTTTGCGGGTTACGATATCGACCGTACGCGCCGCGTGAGCCAGATCGTCTTTGATTTATTTGAACAAGAAGACGGCTTGGATGCGATGTTTGGCCTTATCCGGGAAAACCTGCCCGAAAGGCTGAATGAAACGGCATATGCGCTGGCTTGCGACGTAGCCGCTGCAGACGGATCACTGGCCGAAACCGAGCTGAGGTTATTAGAAGAAATCCGGTACGAGCTAAGTATCGATAGGCTTCACGCCGCGGCCATCGAACGCGGTGCAAGGGCAAGACACACAGTCTAATTAATACTTCTCATCACACTTTAATGGCATCTACGTTAGCTGCCATACAGCGCACCCCATCTCTCGATCAGGGCGCGCTGCAACTTGCGGGATCTCCGGTTCCAGCTGCGTGCTCCGTCGGGGCGCTCGCGTTTTTCGCGCGGTATCGTTGCTCGATGATTTACGTCTGCAGTGAATATCGCAAAGGCAAGCTCGGATCCCTCGGCAGTTGTTAGGAAACCGCCCAAGCCTGAGACAAAATTTAGTGTTCCTGTCTTCGCATCCACCTTGATCGGGTGGTTTTTAACGACACGGCCCTGACTGTCCGTCAGAGCAAACGGTTTCAACAACGGTCGCAACACCCCTGTCTTACGCGCGGTCACCAAAGCAGCAACCAGATCTGCCGGTGCCATACGAGACATATCGCCAAGACCAGAATGATCTACCATCGCTATCCTGTAGACACCATAGGATTCCGCGGCCCAGCGATTCATCTCCGCCGCAGATTCGGCCAGACTCTGAGGCTCGGCCCCACGCGCGACAGACGCAGCAAGTCCAACCATTTCCGCCGTTATATTGGTCGAGTATTTCAGCATGCCCCGAAGGATACTTTCCAGAGGATCGCTTTGATGCACCACCAATTCTTCGCCGATCGTTACTTCACGCGTCACCTGCACGCGGCCTAATACAATCCCATTTACGCGCGCTAAGGTCCTAAAAACATCACCTGCATAGAGCGCTGGCTTACGAACCGGCAACCAACGCGCACCCCCATCGCCCAACGCGCCCTTTGCAACTGTCCAGCGGTCCTGCCGTGGGCTGGGCGTATATGAATAGATGGGCAATTTACGGTTTTCGACCCGCATTGTGGCCATTTCCACGGCCGGGTTGTACCGTGCACTTCGCGCGTCCATGGTAACGCCATATCCGTTTGCCGAACGTTTCCATTCGAAATGAACGCGATTGAAATTAAGGGATATGCCGCTGATCGCCGGGCTGTAACCCACGTGGTCCGGTTGTCCGGGGTCTATACTGAAAACGTATGGTAGCGCACCGTCAAAAACTTTGAATGCACCACGCACCTCGGTTATCCCCGCCTCGCGCAAGTTGGCCGCCATAGTAGCCAATGCATCGGTATCTAGCAGGGGGTCGCCCCCACCGACTAGTATAAGATCACCGTTGAGGATGCCGTTCTCTATCTGCCCATCTGCAATCAACTTTGTCTCAAACCGAAAATCCGGCCCAAGTACATCTAGTGCATAAAGAGCCGTTAGTGCCTTGGCTACACTGGCAGGCGGCAAAGCCTGTTGGCCGCCAAGCTCTTCGAGTTGAACACCTGTTGCAACGTCGGCGACTGCAAATACTACTTCGCCCTTGAGCTGCGCCTGCCGTACCAGCCTTTCCGCACCGTTGAACTGCTTGCCGCGCAGTTGCGGCCGCAAGGACACAAGGGGCGCACCAGCCCAACTTGTTGCGGGTATCAAGGATGCCCCAACCCCGCCAAGAAAAAATCGACGCGAAAAACGATCAACCATGGGTCAAATAAAATCCCAGAGATTACCGTCAGACAACCATTGAAACGGATTATGCTCCGATTGGGGCTATTCGGGCAACACTCCGCTTGCCCAATCGCCACGCGTACGGATTTCGGTCGAACTGACATCGATCATGGGAACGTTCACAAAGCACCAAGCCGGCGCTGCGCTCCTTCCCAGCAGATGCCGCGCCTGTCCGTCGACCCGGTACTTGCTGTAGACTCTCGCCGCCCGAGACATCCGCGCTGAAATCCTGTCACCCGGGCGAGCGAGCACCCCCACTGCGACGCTATCCATGATCAGCCGCCAGTTTTTCCAGTCGTGGAACTGTGCAAGATTGTCAGCCCCCATAAGCCAAACAAACTTTACTCCCGGGTATAGTCTACGCAACGAGGCCAGCGTGTCTGCCGTGGCTCGTGTTCCCGTCAATGTCTCGACATCTGAGACCTCAACACGCGGATGATTCATGATCAATCGCGCCGCATTAATTCTTTGTTCCAATGGCGCTGGCCCATGTGTTTTCAGCGGATTACCGGGGGACACCAGCCACCAAACCCGATCCAATCCAAAAGCCTTCATTGCCTCCAGCGTTACATGGACGTGCCCGCAGTGCGGCGGATCAAAGGACCCACCGAACAAACCAACGACCTGCCCCGGTCGCGCATATGGAATGGCGCTTCGCAACATCATCTGCTGTTGTTCAGAACTTGGCGGCGTTGTCAATCAACAGGTTGCACCGAGACATCAGCTTAGAACAGAGTATGTCGATCAATTTCAAAAAAAGTAAATGCGCATTCCAAATCTGTTCACAAAGGCCATTTTTTCCGTGCGCATTTAACAATCGGATTGCGTGGCGGTCCGCTTTTCATTTTAACGCTCCAAACCGCTTGCACTTCCATTGGATGTGCCAAACCCTTCAGCAACTGCAACAAGCAAGAAACGCGAAATCATCTGGTTGCCCCGCCCCTCACGCTTGGATATCTAGCGTTTCAACCTATTTCCCCGAACCAGAGGACGCGACATGGCCGCCTATCAATATGTCTACCACATGCAGGGTGTTTCCAAGACTTATCCCGGTGGCAAAAAGTGCTTTGAAAACATTCACCTAAGCTTTCTTCCCGGCGTAAAAATCGGTGTCGTCGGCGTCAACGGCGCGGGTAAATCGACATTGATGAAGATAATGGCAGGCCTCGACAAGGATTTCACCGGTGAAGCTTGGGCCGCCGAGGGTGCAAAAGTTGGCTACCTGCCGCAAGAACCGCAACTGGATGAATCGCTGACCGTCCGCGAAAACGTCATGCTGGGTGTGGCAGAAAAAAAGGCCAAGGTCGATCGTTTCAACGAGATCGCCATGGAGATCGCCGAGAACTATTCGGACGAACTGATGGAAGAGATGACAACCCTACAGGATGCAATCGACGCCGAGAACCTGTGGGACCTCGACAGCCAGATCGACGTTTCGATGGAGGCGCTGCGCTGCCCGCCAGACGATGCTGAAATCGCCAAACTTTCAGGGGGTGAGAAACGGCGCGTGGCGCTCTGTAAGCTGCTGCTCGAAGCGCCCGACATGCTGCTCTTGGACGAACCAACCAACCACTTGGATGCCGAGACCATTGCATGGCTTCAACAGCACCTGATCGACTACAAGGGCACCATCCTGATCGTAACCCACGACCGCTACTTCCTGGATGATATCACAGGATGGATTCTCGAACTCGATCGGGGCCGCGGCATTCCGTACGAGGGTAACTACTCTGCTTGGCTGGAGCAAAAGGCCAAACGGCTGGAGCAGGAAGCCCGCGAGGACAAGTCCAAGCAAAAGACCCTGCAGCGCGAACTGGAATGGATGCGTCAGGGTCAAAAGGCCCGTCAGGCAAAGTCCAAGGCGCGTATCAACGCCTATAACGAACTGGCCGAACAGTCAGAGCGCGAAAAGCTGACCCGCGCCCAGATCGTCATCCCCAATGGCCAGCGCCTCGGCGGTAAGGTGATCGAGGTCGAGGGCCTGTCGAAACATATGGGCGACAAGCAACTGATCGAAGGGCTCGACTTCGCCCTGCCACCCGGCGGCATAGTCGGCGTCATCGGCCCCAACGGCGCTGGTAAATCGACGCTCTTCAAGATGCTGACCGGTCAGGAGCAGCCCGACAGCGGCACCATCACACTGGGCGACACGGTCGAGCTATCCTATGTCGACCAGACCCGCGACGACCTGAAAGACAACGACACCGTGTGGGAAGCAATCACCGGCGGCGCCGAGATCATCCAACTGGGCGATGCGCAGGTCAATTCCCGCGCCTATTGCTCGTCCTTCAACTTCAAGGGCGGCGACCAGCAGAAGAAAGTTTCGCTGCTATCCGGCGGTGAGCGCAATCGCGTCCACATGGCCCGTCTGCTGAAAGAGGGCGGCAACGTCCTGCTTCTCGACGAACCGACCAACGATCTGGACGTTGAAACCCTGCGCGCACTGGAAGACGCGCTGGTCGATTTCGCTGGTTGCGCCGTTGTCATCTCGCACGACCGTTTCTTCCTCGACCGGATTTGTACGCATATTCTGGCCTTTGAGGGAGATGCCCACGTGGAATGGTTCGAGGGCAACTTCGAGGACTATGAAGAGGATAAGAAGCGGCGGTTGGGGCCTGATGCGCTGGAGCCCAAGCGGTTGAAGCATAAGAAATTTGCGCGTTAGATATTCTGGTCGTTCGTTGCGCTGAATTTTCAATTTGGAGTTTCCAGAAATCTTTCTTTGTGGCAACCCGTGCACCAAGAAATGAAGCTGTGATCAGAAAGCAAGTAGAATTGCTTCTGTATTCGTAGCATAATACATTTTACGTTTATCGAAGGCTTCTTCGTTCCATCGGGATTTCAAGGTGTTTGTCATGGTGAATAGTAACG
This sequence comes from Ruegeria sp. YKSD179, assembly GCF_059612885.1. NCBI lineage: Bacteria > Pseudomonadati > Pseudomonadota > Alphaproteobacteria > Rhodobacterales > Roseobacteraceae > Ruegeria > Ruegeria sp. YKSD179. Next base: position 47,950 of record NZ_JBXWRL010000030.1, read on the forward strand.
ATGCTGTCCGAGATAGAATTCTAGAGCTGTTTGAAAGAATTTACGTAATAAATTTGCCATACCGGACGGACAGAAAGAGACAAATAGAGAAACAACTAAACAAACTCTCTCTGAGTTTTTCAGACAAAGAAGTCATACTTTTCGAGGCAGTTAGGCCTGAATCGGAGGGCAAATGGCCCACTGTCGGAGCGCGTGGATGTTTCATGAGCCACGTCAAATTGTTGAAGAATGCAAAAAAAAATGAATTATCGATCGATTCTTATTCTCGAAGATGACGCTGATTGGTCAGATAGTTTTCTAAGCAATTCAAATGCGGTTGTGGATGAATTGAGTTCATTAAAATTCGACTACCTTCATGGTGGAGATACTGTTGGGAAGACCAACCCTAGATTTAAATCCCTTTCTCCAACGAAGAAGTAGGCCTAACGCATTTTGTTGGGCTTTCAAGAAAAGCAATCTACGGCTTGGTGCCTTATCTTGAAACAATGGCTGAAAGAGAAGCTGGTCATCCTCTTGGCGGCCCGATGCATGTGGACGGAGCGTACAATTGGTTTAGGAAGGACCACCCTGATATTCAATCAATTCTGGCAGTCCCATCGATTGCGGAGCAGCGGCCCTCCAGAACGGATGTGCATGCATTGCATTGGACAGATCGGGCTCCCGTTCTTTCCTCGTTAAAGAATGCATTACGTCCCTTAGTCAACTTTTATAGGAAGAATACGAACTAACACTTTGTTTCGGAAAGCAGGCAATTAGCGCTTTCAAAAACAAAGTTGTCAAATTCAATCTGTATTCGGTCAGATTTTTGAAATATATGATAAGTAGAGAAAAATGAACTCTGACTTTGTAACCTTAGGCAAACTTTTCTCCGAGTTCACGGCAGAAACGAAGAATTTTTAACCCTCAATCCGTTCATTGAGTGTTCTGATTTGCTCTTGCCACACCCAGACCCCAGTGCCATATGCAAAGGGCTAACGTTTTTCTATTTCGACCCACTGTCTCCTTCTACGGCGTTCAGTCATTCGATCCAGACCGACGACGCCAGGCTGCCGCAACCCGTGGGCAGCATTAAAACAGGAGACAACGGATATGCCCGCAGGCACCGTTAAATGGTTCAACGCCACCAAAGGCTATGGTTTCATCGCACCTGAAGAGGGCGGCAAGGATGTGTTTGTACATATCTCGGCCGTGGAACGCTCGGGCCTGACCGGTCTGGCCGATAACCAAAAAGTCACATACGAGCTGAGTTCGGGTCGTGACGGACGCGAAAGCGCTGACAATATCGAGCTGGCATAAGCTTCTGACAGGGCAAAGAAAAACTTTGCCCTGATCTTCAAAACTCGCACGAAGGTCCATTTTTTGTGTGACCTTCGGGTGACATCAAATTTCGGTGACGTTGCCTCAAGATTGTCCAAATCGTCTATCATGATGAAATTACGGTTATGATTTCTTGGTAGATTAATGAGGCCCACCATGTTTACCCGTCGTACTTTTCTGGCCACATCGGCTACGGCCAGCTTGTTGCCAAGTCTGGTCAACGCCAAGAAAGCCACTGAATATGATCCGACCCCGCAATTCGTTCGGATCAAGAAAGAGTTTCAGCCCGGTCAGTTGCTGGTCGTGCCACGCTCATTCTATTTGTATTTCGTCACCGAACCCCGCAAGGCAATCCGTTATGGCTGTGGTGTAGGTAGGGCTGGTTTGGAATTCACCGGAACAGCAACGATCGATGTCAAAAAAGAATGGCCAACCTGGCGTCCGACCGAAGAGATGATCGAGCGTGAACCGGTGACTTATGCCAAGTTCAAGGATAACGACTATGTCCAACCCGGCGGAAACGACAATCCGCTTGGCGCACGCGCCTTGTACTTGTTCCAGAACGGGGTCGATACGTACTTCCGCATTCACGGAACGACACAACCCCAGACCATTGGGCGGGCGGCATCAAATGGGTGTATCCGTATGCTCAATGAGCATGTGATCGACCTATATGCGCGCGTACCGATTGGAACTGTTGTAACTGTGGTCTGACGCAGTTACGGAGCAGACCAGTCCACATCTTTAGCCTGCTCAATACGCAGCAGCCCGTTTGGCCACGGGCGCGCCAAAGACTTTGCCTGATCTTCAGTGCCTGTCAGCCAAGCTTGCACCTCTTCAGTTTTCAGCAGTACGCCCATTCGATGGTGGATTGGCTTCAGATCTTCATTGGGTTCGCAAGTCACAGCAGCGCATTGATCCACTCGAAGCCCACCCGGAGCCTGCCAGCTGTCTGTAATTGCCGCAAAGAAAAGTAGAGCGCCATCGACTGAACTAATACGCCAAGCGGTCTTGCGACGCTTTTCTCCTGTCCATTCGTACCAGCCGTCCACCGGAATAACCGCGCGGCCGACATCAGAAAATGCCGATTTATCAAACACTGTTTCGGATCGAGCATTGATAATGGTTTCCATTACGGGGCGGCCACGCGCGTTTACACGACCTACCGGGATCATTCCCCATCGCATCAAAACAAGGTTGTCCCCGTTGAAGACGATCACTTCCTGACCGGGCTGTATATTCCGGCGTGGCGGTTGCGTTGACATCGTATTCTGCGTGCTCAATGCGTCTGCGATCTCGGAAACAGGTCTTGTCAGAAAAAGGCGCCCCGGCATTACTCAATCCTGCTTTGTTGCATCGACGAGTTCCAAAACGATCGGGCCTAGAGCTTCAACTATCCGAGCCACACCCTCTGAGTTTGGGTGAATGCCATCGGATTGCATGAACTGGTTTGCGGCGCGTAAGTCACCGCCTGCCTGTAACCCTTCGAAAAAGCTGTCTGCATACAACACCTGATATTGTTGCGCCAAATCCGGGAAAATAGCATCAAAAGTCTGTTTATAATCAGGGCCATAATTTCCGGGTGCCTGCATGCCAATCAATAAAACCTCGACGTCTGCTTCCTGAGCGGATGACAAAATTGCCTCGACATTTGCGCGTGAGACAGAGGGGTCGATACCCCGCAGCAGATCGTTGCCTCCTAGCGCCACGATCATGCCGTCTACCTCGGGCGTCAAAGTCCATCCAACCCGTGCCGCACCGCCTGCCGTTGTGTCACCAGAAACGCCTGCGTTGATAAGCCGGACATTTGCGCCTTGATCGACCAACCATCTCTGTAACTGAGGAACAAAACCATCCTGCTCGAGCAATCCAAAACCTTGTGTTAAAGAATCTCCTAGCGCAGCAATAACAACCTGTTCGGCTGTGGCTGCAAAACCGCAACAGACAAAAAGTCCCGACATCAAAGCCTTGCGTATCACTTCTACCGCTCCATATCCCATCCTATCGCCTTTGTTCGGAACAACCGATGACAAAACCAATTCTTGAGCTCCAAAATGCCTCATTATCCTTGGATGGCAATGCCGGCAGAGTGGATATACTGCATGAAATAAACCTGATCGTTACCGAAGGGGAAACTCTGGGTTTGGTTGGGCCTTCCGGTTCGGGAAAATCGTCCCTTTTGATGCTGATGGGCGGGCTGGAACAAGCAACGGGTGGTTCAATACTGGCTCTGGACAATGATCTGACCAACATGGACGAAAACGCTCTGGCGCGGTTTCGCCGCGACACGATGGGCGTGGTCTTTCAAAACTTTCACTTGATACCAACGATGACAGCACTGGAAAATGTTGCCACTCCGCTGGAATTGGCCGGACACAAAGACGCTTTCGCACGTGCTGAATCCGAACTGCAAGCAGTTGGCTTGTCACATCGGAGAGATCACTATCCCGCGCAAATGTCAGGCGGAGAGCAACAACGTGTTGCGCTGGCCCGTGCCGCGGCTCCTCGGCCCCGGATATTGCTGGCCGATGAGCCGACCGGGAACTTGGACGAAAGGAATGGATCTGCAATTATTGAATTGTTGTTCGGATTACGCGATCGGCACGGAGCGACCTTGGTTCTCGTTACACACAGCCATTCGCTCGCCCAGAAATGCGACAGGGTTGTTCGCTTACGCGATGGACGAATTGCCGAGGAAATGAAACGCGAGGCTGCGGAATGAGCTTGCCCTTGGCAGCGCGCCTGTCCCGGCGCGAACTGCGCGGAGGTTTTCAAGGATTTCGGATATTCCTCGCGTGTTTGGCGTTAGGGGTCGCTGCAATTACCGCAGTCGGATCGGTACGTCAGGCGATACAATCAGGGCTAACGCAGGAAGGCGCTACGCTTCTAGGCGGTGAGGCGCAATTGGAATTCACTTATCGATTTGCGACCAAAGACGAACGGGCGTGGATGGATCAAACGGCGCAGGCAGTTTCCGAAGTTGTTGATTTCCGATCTATGGCTGTTACGCGCAAGCCCCAAACGGAACGGGGGCTGACCCAAGTTAAAGCCGTAGATTCCGCCTATCCGCTACTGGGCACCGTCCAGTTAGACCCTCCAATGCCTTTATTTGAGGCATTGGAGGGTGATAACGACCTACCAGGCGCAGTAATGGCACCGGCGCTTATCGATCGGTTGGGCATGTCCACAGGGGAATTATTTGCTCTGGGAACACAGGAATTTATCTTGATGGCGGCCATTGTTGATGAACCCGACGCAGCCGCCGACGGATTTGCCTTGGGGCCTCGAACGTTGGTGCGGACGACTGACTTGCAGGCTTCGGGATTATTGGAACCGGGAACGCTGTTTTCCACTAAGTACCGATTGGATCTGCCGCAAGACAGCGATCTTGCGGCTTTGTCTGTTCAAGCTGGCGACGCGTTTGAGGGAACCGGAATGCGCTGGACCGACGCCCGCAATGGTGCACCTGGTATTGCCGACTTCGTTGCCCGCCTCAGTGCATTTTTGGTGTTAGTCGGGCTGGCAGGATTGGCCGTCGGGGGTATCGGAGTTTCAGCAGCGGTGCGCGCCTATCTAGCAGGGAAAACGGCAACTATCGCGACGTTGCGCACCCTTGGCGCTGACCGTGCAACAATATTCCAAACATACCTGATCCAGATCGGGGTTTTATCCGGAATCGGCATTCTATTGGGTCTGGTTTTGGGCAGTATGCTACCTTTGGTTTTAGCGCCGTTGATCGAAAATCGCTTACCGGTTCCAGCAGTTTTCACGCTCTATCCTGGCCCATTGTTAGAGGCTGCGCTTTACGGAGCATTAACCGCGTTTCTTTTCACTCTTTGGCCATTGGCACGAACTGAAGAAGTCCGCGCAGCGACTCTTTTTCGGGATGCGCTAAGCACAGCCCGCTCCATCCCACGACCCATTTACCTGGTGGCCAATGGCATTGCATTGTCAATTCTGGTTGTCGCAGCAGCATGGTTTACCAACTCTGTCAGATTGACGCTTTGGACAGCAGGAGGAATTGCCGGAGCTTTGCTGTTGTTGTCCATAGCAGCATTTGCAATTCGGTGGTTAGCACGCGTCGGTGGCCGTCGATCACGCGGTCACGCTCCGTTACGATGGGCTCTTTCCGCGATCTCGGGGCAGAAAGAGGGGGCTGGGTCAGTCGTTTTATCACTCGGGTTGGGCCTGTCTGTTTTGGCGGCGGTAGGACAGATTGACGGCACATTACGTAATGCCATTTCTGGCAATTTGCCGGACGTGGCGCCTTCTTACTTTTTTGTCGACATCCAAAAAGATCAAATGTCCGGTTTTTCAGAACGTCTGGAATCAGACCCTGCTGTAAGCCGCATCGATAGCGCACCCATGCTTCGCGGTATCATAACCCAAATCAACGGTAAGCCAGCGCAAGAGGTCGCAGGAGGTCACTGGGTTCTAGAGGGGGACCGGGGAATAACCTATTCCGAAGATTTGCCCGATAACACGCGTATCACGTCGGGCACTTGGTGGCCTAATGGGTACAATGGGCCACCGCAGGTCAGCTTTGCCGCAGAAGAAGCGCTTGAGATGGGATTGCGCCTTGGCGACGAATTGACTGTGAACATCCTTGGCCGCGATATTACCGCTGAACTTACATCGTTTCGTGAGGTCGACTTCTCGAACGCCGGGATAGGTTTCATTATGTCGATGAACCCTTCTGCACTTGCAGGTGCGCCGCACAGTTTCATCGCGACAGTCTATGCTGAAGAACAGGCTGAGACCTCAATTCTACGTGATTTGGCAGGCAAGTATCCTAACATCACCGCGATTAGAGTGCGGGATGCGATCGATCAGGTATCCGGCCTTTTGGCTGGTCTTGCAGCCGCTACTTCATACGGTGCAGGTATCTCTTTGCTGACCGGTTTTCTGGTTTTGATAGGCGCCGCAGCCGCAGGTGAACCAGCTCGTCGTTACGAGGCAGCAGTTTTAAAGACACTGGGTGCCGACCGAAGAAGCATCCTTACCAGCTTTGCTTTGCGGTCGATCTTGCTGGGTGCCGCAGCTGGGTTGGTTGCTCTATTCACGGGCATATTAGGTGGGTGGGCAGTAGCCAAGTATATTTTTGACACCGAATTCGCGGTCATCTGGCCATCAGCGCTTGCCATCATTTTCACCGGTATATTTGTAACGCTTGGTGCGGGATTGGCCTTTGCATTGCGGCCTCTTTCCGTACGCCCGGCACGCGTGCTGCGGGCGAGCGACTGAACTCAGCGCGCGCAGGCGACAGGCCGGAGTATTTTTAGCAGTGGATCATTGTCACAAACCAGCGCGTCCAGTGTGATCGCGTCCAACGACGCATAAAACACCTCTGCCGCATCTTGCAGCGCCACACGCAATCTACAGGCTTTTGTCAGCGGACACGTATTGTTGGCATCGGCGAAGCACTCTGCAATCGGCAACGCGCCCTCGACATCGCGAAACACCGAACCTATGCGAATCTGATCAGCAGGTACCGCGAGCATCATTCCGCCATTTCGGCCTCGCTGCGTGCTGAGGTATTTTAACTGGCTAAGTTGATTGATGACTTGCGCCAGGTGGTTTTCTGAGATGTTGCAAACTTCGGCAATCTCGGATTTCGTGACCAGCCTGTCTTGATGGGCTGCGCAATACATCAGCAAGCGCACTGCGATATTGGTACGTTTGGTAATTCGCATGGCTTCCTCCCAGAAAGTTGATAACACCTTATTGCATGTCTATGGAAAAAGCGGTTTGACATGCATCAATCGCTCTGAGGACTATCCGGCAAATGGCAGACCCTTATTTCTTTGGTTACGGCAGCCTTGTGAATCTTGCCACGCACGACTTCCCTAACCCGCGACCTGCTCGGCTAAAGGGCTGGCGAAGGGCATGGCGGCACACAGATTTGCGTCCGGTTGCCTTCTTGACGGCGATTCCAGATGCCGAATCCGAGATCGAAGGTATGATCGCGCATGTCCCACGAAATGACTGGAACGCTTTGGATGAACGCGAATGGGCGTATGACCGCGTTTCTGCGACGCAATCAATAACCCATCCCTTAACACATGAAGTCGAAATCGCAGTCTACGCGGTGCCAAATCACAGACATAGCGAGCCGTCAGAAATGCACCCTTTGTTGCTCAGCTACATTGATGTGGTCGTTCAGGGTTACTTGCGTGCATTTGGCCCGGAGGGAGCCGACCGGTTCTTTGCCACAACCGATGGGTGGGATGCACCCATTCTAAATGATCGGCACGAACCCCGTTACCAGCGTCATCAAAAGTTGACTGATTTGGAGTCAAACTTTGTCGATACACGTTTACAAAGCGTTTCCGCAAAGTTGATACAGTCAACTTGAAAACAGAGGCGGGCTCTCCGTTCTACACATCAGCAATGACCAAGTTTTGTAGGTTCAGTTCCGCGCGCGGATAACTTGCAGCAATGGTAGCAAGGTTGCCATCTCCGGCCCTCGTTCCATGCCGGTCAATGCCTTTCGTAACGGCATGAAAAGCCCTTTGCCCTTTCGGCCCGTTACCTCTTTGACAGCTTTGGTCCAATCCCCCCAAGTTTCGCCGTCAAAAGGGCCCTCGGGTAATAGGGCCATCGCCTCTGAAACGAAATCGCGATCTTCATCATCGATCAATGGCTCTGCCCCGTCCTGGCAAAGCTCCCACCAGCCTTTTAGATCAGCCAGTGTTGTGATGTTCTTGCGCGCCATGGCCCAGAATGGCTCGGCCAGTTCTGGGGGAACACCTGCATCTGCGACAGCATCAGAGACTTCGGACAAAGTCAGAGATTGCAAGTGTTTTGCAGTTAACGGGAATAGGTCCTGTACATCAAACTTAGTTGGTGCCGCACCAAAACGGCTGAGATCAAACCCATCTACCAACTCAGCCATATCCGCCCGCAGCTCGACCGGATCAGAAGACCCTAAACGCGCCATCAAGCTTAGTAACGCCATTGGCTGGACACCTTGTTCGCGTAAATCGCGAAGGGCCAGTGTGCCCAAACGCTTGGACAGTGCTTCACCTTGAGGACCAGTCAGCAGCGAATGGTGCGCAAAATTTGGACACTGACCGCCCAGCGCATCGATAATTTGAATCTGAGTTGCCGTGTTAGTCACGTGGTCCGAACCACGCACAACATCAGTCACCCCCATCTCGGTATCATCCACGACAGACGCGATAGTATAGAGAACCTGTCCGTCACCGCGGATCAGCACCGGATCCGACACCGAAGCTGCGTCAATTGAGATGTCACCGAGAATTCCATCGGTCCATTCGATCCGTTCGTGGTTCAGTTTAAAACGCCAAACACCATTGCCACGTTCTGCGCGCAAGGCCTCTTTTTCGGCGTCGGGCAGATTCAGTGCCGCGCGATCATAGACCGGCGGCTTGCCCATATTCAGTTGTTTCTTTCGCTTTAGGTCCAGTTCAGTCGGCGTTTCAAACGCCTCATAAAAGCGCCCTATTTCACGGAGTTTATCCGCGGCTTCGGCATAACGATCCAAACGTTCCGATTGTCTTTCAACCCTATCCCAATTCAGCCCCAGCCATTCAAGGTCTTGCTTTATAGCGTCGACATATTCTTCCTTTGACCGTTCTGGGTCGGTGTCATCGATACGCAAAATGAAAATACCACCCGCTTTTCGGGCAATCAGATAATTCATCAGTGCGGTGCGCAGGTTGCCCACATGGATGTAACCGGTGGGCGACGGGGCAAAACGGGTCGTTGTCATGGATGTCTCCTGTTGGCGCGGCTCTTGTCACACAAGCGCGAATTTGTCCAGCAGCAGCTATCAGGTCGGTTTGACGGGCCAACGAGTATTCAAATCTTCAAGCCCCGCCAAAATAAGTTCGGAAAGAACATCCAGATCAATATCCGAAAGCTTGTTCACGTAAAGGCATGACTTGCCCATCTTGTGCTTTCCCAACCGGGACAGAATGTAATTGAAGTCGTTGTATCCAGGCATGATGTATATCGAATGCGCCGCTTTTCGGGGTGAAAATCCAGTGGCAAGAAAGTCACCCTCGCGACCAGATGAATAGCGGTAATGATATTGCCCATAGCCAACGATGGAAGACCCCCAAATCACCGGTGAAAACCCTGAAACTCGGCGAAACAAGGCATCCAAGGTACGCGCCTCTTGCGCCTTTTTTTCTGGCTCCACGTTTTCCAGAAAATCACCAATCTTCAGATCGGTCGCTACGGTTTTGTTTTTGGATGACGACATAAACAAAAATTAACATGCATTGTTCATTCACGCAGCCCAATTAGCGTAAGTACGAACTGGCAAACGTACCTCGCGGCGCTAGTTCTTTTCTAAATTTACACAGGGAGAAAGCAATATGCCCATCAAATTAACTCGCAGGGGCGCACTGGGCGCTGCAGCCGCTTTGCCTTTTGCCGCCGCAACAGCACCCGTTCTGGCAGCGGGAACAGAAACCAAAGCCAACTCAGCAGTCGCCAAATCCTTTAAACTGGGTGATTTTACTGTGACCACACTTTTGGACGGCAGCCTGCCACGCGACGGAGCCAAGGAAATCTTTGGCGGCGGCGCGACGGACGAGGAATTTGCGAAGGTTTCAGCCGAGAATTTTATTTCTGCCGATGCCGCTCAGTTTTTCTTTACACCTACTTTGGTTAATACTGGGTCTGAATTAATCCTATTCGATACAGGTCTTGGGCAAGGCGGGATTCAAGCCGCGCTTGCCGATGCTGGCGTTACACCTGACCAGATAGACGTGGTGGTTCTAACGCACATGCACCCCGATCACATCGGAGGCATGACTACCAACGACACGGCTACATTTGCGAATGCTCGATATGTAACGGCGGCGCCAGAATACGACTTCTGGTCCGCCCAAGAAGCAGGCAACAGGGTCGGCGATCTGGTGGCTTCAAAAGTGACGCCTTTGGCAGAAAAAATGACCTTTATCGAGGATGGCGCGGACGTAGTGTCCGGCGTGACCGCAATGGCAACCTACGGCCATACTCCCGGTCATATGGTTTATCATCTGGAAAGCAATGGACAACGTCTGATACTCACTGCGGACTTAGCCAACCATTATGTTTGGTCCTTCGCCCACCCTGAATGGGAAGTTCGCTTTGATATGGACAAGGCAGCGGCAACTCAGGCACGCCGCAAGATACTTGGATTACTGGCCGCGGACAAAGTGCCGATGATCGGATATCACATGCCGTTTCCTGCCGCTGGATATGTTGAAACACGCGGCAACGGGTACCGTTTCGTTCCTGTTAGCTATCAGATGATGGGCTAAAGCCTTAATAACCAGGGTCCGGCCGCACCTTCGAGCCATCCGTAAACCGAGACAATCGAAAGGCGGTCGGATCAACACAGGGGTTGGTTTGCAAGGTCAGGTCAGCCGCCAGACGCCCGGCTCCTGGTCCAATCCCAAAGCCGTGGCCGGAAAAACCTGTTGCAATAACCATTCCGGGCATATCGTCAACGCGGGAAATCACTGGAATAGCATCCGGTGTGACGTCAATCATTCCTGCCCAACTTTGGACAATCTCGGTCTTCTCTAAAGCTGGGAAACCGATCCGAGCGCTTTTCCAGGCTGATCGTAGTGCACGTTTTGACGGTTCTGGATCCAGAACCCGGCAGTGCTCAAACGGGGTGACATCCGTCGGCAACCAAGACCGATCCTGCCGCGCCTCTGTTGCCCATCTTCGTGACAGTCGAAAACGTAAGGATCGCCATTCCTGCACAAAAGCCGGTAGGAATTGGAAGCCCAACCGGAAACTATCAGGCACAAGATCCACCGTATTTTCGTGACCGGATGCGATGGTATAGCCGCCATCAACACGTTTTCGGATGGCAAAACTATCGGACCACAATGCGATTTCTGGCCCATCCTCTGCGGAAGAAGTCCGCATTACTGTATTCAGGATTTTGAGTTGCGGTAGATTGATGCCGGCGTTTCCCGCGAACAGACGCGACCATGCTCCGCCCGCCAGCACAACATTCTGACACGCCACCCGCCCACGCTCCGTGAAAACACCGGCCACACGGCCCGCCTGAGTATCGACACTGCGAACAGCACAGTTGGTTACAATTGACGCGCTCTTGTCTCGGGCAGCCTCTGCAATCGCGGGGGCCGCAAATTGTGGTTCTGCCCTTCCGTCCTGAGGCATGTAAAGCCCACAATCAAATTCACTCGTGCTGCCGGGTATTAGCTGTTTCAGTTCAGCGCCTGACACCAGTTTGGCGCCAGTCTGCATACCTTCGACATGTCGCATCCATTTTTCGATTTGTCCGCGCGACCTTGCGCCTGATGCACCAAAAACAATGCCTGAATTCTTGTAACCGGTATTGCGTCCGGTACGGTCTTCGATCCCCTGCCAGATGCTAATGGATCGTTGCATCAATGGTATTTCCCGAGGGTCACGCATACCTAAGCGTACCCAACCCCAGTTGCGCGAGCTTTGCTCGCCGGCAATCTGGCCCTTTTCACAAAGAAGGACAGAGACCCCGCGCTCTGCGAGTTCTAATGCCGTACTGACCCCAATAATACCGCCGCCGATAACAACAACATCGACTTGTTTGGGAAGATTCAGATCCGACTCAATGTGGGTAGTCTTGGGGCCTGGCATTTACACTTGAATTCACGTTCCTGAGGCCGTCATGGAGCCCTAGACAACTGATACTGGCAATGCCAAAAAATCTCAGCCCAAAGATTTACCTCGACGTGTGTCCATTGGGCCAAAGTCCAGCTTTAGTTGGAGTCTTGGAGTTGTACGAACGCGATTGGAATTTACGATTAGCCTGAGAACAAGGTCATCTTCTTAAATGGCGCAACACCTAGGCCTGTTATTGTCTTCGTGTCGCCGAGGCAGTTTGTTCCTGCGCACGATTATCCGTGAAGTTTGAGCCGCTTTGTTTGTCCGATCCGAACGCATCAGGTTTTTCACCGCCCAATATGTCGGCGATCGCCGAGTCGAGGGCGACTTCATCAAGTTCTCGCGCCGCGGACTCCATCGTTTTGTAGCGTGCCGGCGCATGAAGCGGCTTATCGTAACCATCAATCATTTCGACCACCAAAACCCTTAACTGCACCTTGAACAAATGGTGCATTCACACGTTTACGCAGTATTATAATTCTGGCATCTGTCCAGTGGACCCTACCAATCTGCGTCGTGCTCGCCGAATTATAGGCAAAACACTGACGTAAATGTGGCGACAAAAGGGCCAAAATGCAAGTGAACGCTGTGTTTAAGCCGTTGTAATCACTGCGACTTGACAACAATAACAAAAAATGACCATCATTTTCCGCTTTTTCTCAACAATTCTCAAAACGTTTGGAATTTGAAGATATTTCTGATGCTTCAGTTTTTGCAGTCTAACCTTGATCACGCCAACGATTCACAATCGGATAACGACGATCCAGCCAGAATGCGCGTGGCGTAAGCCGAGTACCTGGCGCGGATTGGAAACGCTTGTATTCACTAATGTAAATCAGATGCTCAACCCTCTTGGCATCCGCTGCGTCAATCCCTGCCGAAACGCAATCGGAAACAGAACCGTCCTGATCCACTAAAATTTCAAGAATCGCATCTAGAACAGGATAATCTGGCAGGCTATCGCTGTCTTTTTGATCAGCCCGCAGTTCCGCACTGGGCGGCTTGTCTATAACCGAGTCTCTTATGACCTCACCGCTGGGTCCTTTCATCCAGTCGCGATGATTGTCGTTACGCCAGCGACAGGTTTTGAACACGCGGGTTTTGTACAAATCCTTGATAGGATTATAGCCACCGTTCATATCCCCGTAGATCGTGGCGTAACCCACCGCTACTTCTGACTTGTTGCCAGTTGTCAAAAGCATTTCACCAAACTTGTTTGAAATCGCCATTAGTAACAAACCGCGCAAACGAGATTGGATGTTCTCTTCAGTCAGATCCTCTTCGCAGCCTGAAAACAAAGACGCCAGAGTATTTGTGACCGCTGTGCGCCCCTCGGTAATAGGGACAAAATCATAATGCACCTCAAGCGCCTTGGCCACAGCCTCAGCATCTTCCAAAGAAGCTTGACTCGTAAATTCCGACGGCAACATGACGCAACGCACATTGTCCGCTCCGATGGCGTCGACCGCTATTGCAGCCACCAAGGCAGAGTCAACGCCGCCGGACAGGCCAAGCAACGCCCTTTTGAAACCCGTCTTGTCCATGTAATCGCGCAGAGATTGCACCATTGCTCGGTAATCTTGCTCCCATTCATCGGGTTGAGGCACAATTTCGGCAGGCACTATACGCCAGCCTGCATCTTGTCGGGCCAGGTCAATATGAGTAATCGCCTCGTCAAATACCGGCATCCTGAATGCTAGCTCACCTCCCGGGTTCAGCCCGAACGTGGCTCCGTCAAAGACCTGATCGTCTTGCCCGCCCACCATGTTGAGGTAGATTACCGGTAATCCGGTCTCGACCACACGCGCCACCATCTGATTCAATCGAACGTCATACTTATTACGGAAATAGGGTGAACCATTTGGAATCAACAAAAACTCCGCACCGGTTTCTTCCAATGTCTCCGAGACGTCTTCGTGCCAGCCATCTTCGCAAATCGGACTGCCGATCCGAGTATTGCCGACAGCATATGGTCCGCCCATCGGACCCGAATCGTACAGGCGAACCTCATCAAAAACAGTCTCATTTGGCAGGTGGTGTTTAAGAACCTTGCTGGCGATCCGGCCGCCTTTTAGGATCAGGTAAGCGTTGAACAGCTTATCTTCCTCGACCCACGGCGCACCAATCGCCATCGCCGGTCCGTCAGCACAATCTTGCGCCAGTTTTTCCACCGCATTCATTGCCGCCCTGTGGAACACTGGTTTCATCACCAAATCCTGAGTGTTGTACCCAGTAATGAACATTTCGGGCAGCGCCACCAAATCGGCGTTCGCCTCGTGCGCCTGCCGCCAGGCTTCGGCCGCTATGGCGGCGTTTCCATTAATATCCCCCACAGTGGGGTTAAGTTGCGCCAGGGTAATGCGAAAACGGTCGGCCATTCTTGCTCTCTTGCCCTCTTCTGTCACAAACGCATTTAGCAGATCACGCGGCAAGTGAAAGGCCAATGCGGCAAAAGCCGTTGCCCTGTCACTTGCTGTGTCCTAGTTTTGCGGCAACATACCTAAACGCCAGACACTCGGTAGGCAGGAAAAACCATGAACGTGATCCGTGCATTCATTGCTGTTGCAACCCTTGTTATTGCTGCTCAGTCAGCTAGCGCACAGCAAAGCGGTGAAGTCGTCATAGCCGATGACGAAGTCGGTGGAGTGTACGAAGGCACGTTCGAAAACGGTCTCCGTCATGGAACGGGCACGTATCGTCTGCCAGATGGTTTCGAGTATTCAGGCGAATGGGTCGAAGGTGAAATTCAAGGGCAAGGAACAGCCCGATATGCCAACGGTTCGGTTTATGAAGGCAGCTTTGTAAAGGGCAAACCCGACGGCATTGGCAAAATTATCTTCAATGACGGCGGCACATATGAAGGTGAATGGTCTGGCGGCGCCATCAACGGAACCGGAGTGGCGCAGTACGCGAACGGGATGCGTTATGAAGGCGGCTTCAAGGACGCCCGCCATCATGGCAAAGGCGTTATCACGTCATCAACCGGATACAAGTACGACGGCGATTGGGTCGACGGTGTGAAGCAGGGCAAAGGCCAAATCGATTACGAAGGTGGCGGCACTTACACCGGCGATATCAATGCAGGAAAGCGTCACGGGCAGGGCATTCTGACTATGCCGGACGGTATGATTTACGATGGAACCTGGACCGAGGATCAGATCACAGGAACTGGACGGCTAACTCAGGCTAATGGGGACATCTACGAGGGCGAGCTTCTCAATGGGCGCCGTCATGGGAACGGGAAAGCAACATATGCCAACGGTGCAACATACCAGGGCCAATACTCGGATGATCGCCGCCACGGCAATGGGCGCTTTTTGGGAACTGACGGCTTCGATTACAACGGCGAATGGGCCGATGGTCAAATCGAAGGTTTTGGCGAACTGAAATATCCGGACGGCGCGGTGTACATCGGAGATTTCAGCGCCGACCTGCCCCATGGAAAGGGCGTTCAGACATATCCAGATGGCACCGTTTATGATGGCGACTGGATTGCCGGAGTTTTCGAAGGCACTGGTAAAGCGACTTATCCCAGCGGAGTTGTTTACTCTGGCCAGTTCAAAAACGGGCGAAACCACGGTTCTGGAGTTCTGACTTTCGCAGATGGGTACCGTTACGATGGCGAATGGGTCGATGGCGTTCGGCAGGGAGATGGTACAGCAACCTACTCAGACGGCACGGTTTATACTGGAGAATTCGTAAATGGACAGCGTCACGGTCAAGGCGAAATCACAATGTCTAACGGTTTCATATATACCGGAGAATGGAATGAGGGAAAAATTACCGGAAAAGGCAAAGCAACTTATTCTAACGGTGACGTCTACGAAGGCAATTTTATAGATGCAAAGCGCCAGGGAACCGGGACGATGCAGTATGCAAACGGCCAGGTTGAGACAGGGGTTTGGAATGACGGAGTGCTGGAAAACGGCACAGACGCTCAGGCCCCCTCTCCTTCAACCGACCCTGAACAAAGTCCAACCCCCGTCGAACAAGTTGAAGACGCGGAGACAAGTGACGGCTAGTGCCAGCGCTACCAAGGGATGGGTTTACCAGCCCAGTCAAAAAAACCGCCCGTTTCCGCAGCGGACAAATGATCAATCACCGCCAGCAAGTTTTGCGCTGCTTGTTCGGGCGTAACTGCCGGGTGGCGGGCAAGATACTTTTCAGTGAATGTTGTTTTTACAGTTCCGGGG
>NZ_JBXWRL010000031.1:0-62614 GCF_059612885.1 Ruegeria sp. YKSD179
TATTCACGGCCCAGCTTTCGGGCTTTATCAACTGCCTGGCAGCAACGAGCCGTCTGGCGGTTGGGTTTGGAGCACAGGTGAGCCACTCACATATACGCGGTGGTCGAAGGGCGAACCCAACAATTACAAAGGCAACGAAGGATATGCCCACTTTTTCGGCGTTCCCGAGCACACACGCGACCCAAATTATTGGAACGATGGTCGCGGCTCCCACACCGCATTCATTGTCGAGATTGAATAGAATGCGACATCAGGTCCGACTTGGGCTAAACGCGGTCATCTGAGTGATTTTGTCAGATGCCCGCAAAGGATCAGATAGCAGACCCAACGTTGCAATGCGCTAAGGTCTGCTACAGGCTCGCAATGCCTTCGGCATCACAGCATGGTGGGGTTAAGTGCCATGAATTGATAATGGACTTACCGAAAGCCTAGGCGTCCGTCTTTGGTGCGGTGTCCAACAACAATTGGAACCGAGGATGACTGCGAAGAGAGAGGAAATCTGGATCATTTCGCATCCAGTCTCGTTGAACGGGGCCAAGACTCGGATAAACCTTCTCAAGGCAATCTAATGCTTCTTCGGTTTCACCGATCAAAGCATAAACGCAGGCCACGTTGTATCCATCTGTCGAATAGCTGTGGGATTCCATTGAAAGAGCTCGACTCAACCACGCGCGTGCCTCATCAATCCTTCCAAGGCTAGCCAAAACGGACGCTGATAATTCGAGTGGATCAGGGTTGTCGGGATTTCGTTCTACCGCTTCTTCAGCCCGTTTAAGACCCATGTTGAGGTAAAGGTCACGTTCGTCGAACCGTCCGAGTTCGGTGAGGTCGGCAAGAAGTAGAAGTGGTGACCGATAATCGTCAGGCTTGATTTCAAGGGCTCGTGTAAAATGATAGGCGCTCTGCTTATGATCCAGTTGACCGCGATGATAGCGGGCAAAATTATGGTGCGCATCATAACAAAGTGGATCAAGCGACAGCGCCCTGCGATAGGCTGTGACCGCGGCCTCATTCTTTCCGACAATCTGCGAAGCCAGTCCGAGGGAGGCGTGTGCTTCTGCCAAGTTTGGATCTAGCTTAATGGCGCGTTGAGCCATGCTGACAATATCTTCAGAGGGGAAATTCGTGCCGTGCCAATCGTTGAGCCTTGCTTCGCATTCAGCCAACCCCACGTAAGCGCGGGCGTAGTCAGGGTCGTGCTGCACTGCTTCAAGAAAAAGCGTACGTGCCTTTTCAAGATAATTTCTGGCACGCATATGAAAGTAGCGTCGCCCCTTTAAATAAAGATTGTAGGCATCCACACTTTCCGTAGGTGCACTTTCAGCGATATCAGAGTCAAAAAGCCGAACCTGCAATTGATCAATTATTATATTTGTTATCTCGTCCTGTAGGGCAAAAATGTCAGATAGGTCACGGTCATAGCGTTCTGCCCAAAGGTGCCCGCCAGTTACACCGTCGATTAATTGCGCTGTAATGCGGAGGCGGTTACCAGATTTTCGAACACTGCCTTCAAGAATATTGCGTACGCCCAAGTCTCGAGCGACATCCTGCAGTTTCGACGGTCGGCCTTTGTATACAAAAGCTGAGTTTCGACTAACTACAAAGAGACCCGAAAGCTTTGAAAGATCCGTGATCAAATCTTCAGTGATACCGTCAGCAAAATACTCTTGTTCGAGGTCACCACTCATGTTCTCAAAGGGAAGAACCGCGATTGTGGGATGGCTAGAAGCACTTACTATTGCAGGCTGAACATCACCAGTTTGAGGGCGAACGTGAAAAACTGGAACTGCGTTATCGATGTTCTTCAGCAGCTGTTCGCCTGCGGCATCAAAAGTGATACCGATCTTGTTACCTACCTGATCGCGAACGATCCCAGAAACGGCAATGCAGCCGGGTTGAGCCAGCGCTTCGATGCGGGCCGCGATATTGACGCCGTCGCCGAATATATCTCCGCCCTCAAAGAGCACGTCGCCCATGTTGATGCCGATACGGAAATGGATCTGCCGATCTTCTGGAACGCCTATGTTTCTTTTGGCCATTGCCTCTTGAATGACGAGCGCGGATTCCAACGCGCTTACAACGCTTGCGAACTCCGCAAGAATGCCGTCCCCCATAAGCTTTACGATGCGGCCGCCAGCTTTGTCGATTTCTTCATCGAATACTTTGGCGAGAATTTCTTGCATCTCAGCCAAGGTGGCGACTTCGTTTGCGCCCATCAAACGGCTGTAGCCGACTACGTCCGCGGCGAGTATGGCAGCTAGGCGTCTTTCCATTGGTTCTCTTCATCTCCGATTAATTCGAGCTTATCACCGAAATGATCACGGACAGCGCCCAGAAACGCATTCGGAGTGCTATTATTCACTTTGAAACACGTTGTTTCCACCGATACCGGCTATTTATCTTAAGGCCCAACGCCGACATTGGCTTCAGCCGAACGCAACGTTCGCTGAAGGTTACGACAGTTACACCCATATCCAAAGTTTGTTTGAACGTCCGCTTTGGGCTCGGTGCGGTCATTCGCTGAAATGCCGCGAGCGACCGCAATGCGGATGGGGTGGATGGCGTCTGCAGTCAACCGTCGCACTTTGCGGCAGACTGCAGCAGTCATCTTCTGCAATGAAAGGAGCCCCACCATGGAAGTTACGACGATAGGATTGGATCTCGGCAAGGACGTTTTTCAGGTTCATGGCGTGACGGCCGACGGCACAGTTGCATTCAATCGTACGATCCGCCGCAGGCAATTACTGAAGTTCTTTGAGACCCTGCCGAGCTGTCTTGTCGGTATTGAGGCGTGCGGGTCGGCACATCACTGGGCGCGTGAGCTGACTGAAATCGGCCATGACGTACGACTCATGCCAGCGACTTACGTTAAGCCCTACGTGAAGCGCGGAAAGACGGATGCGGTTGATGCCGAGGCGATCTGCGAAGCCGTCACGCGACCGACCATGCGGTTCGTTGCGGTGAAGTCAAAGGAACAACAAGCCCTTCTGGCAATCCATCGAGTGCGCCAGCTTGTCGTGCGCCAGAAAACCCAGATGCTGAACGTGATCCGTGGCTTGCTTCGTGAGTTTGGTCATGTGATCGGGAATGGGCCGGTGGCGGCGATGCGCTTCGTCAAGGCGTTCAAAACCGGCGACCGCCCAGACATCCCTGACGTGGCGAAGAGCATGCTCAGGACCCTCTGTGAGCAGGTCGTCGCACTCGAAGAGCGCGTGGTCTTCTACGACAAACTGATCGAGCACCATTCCAAGATCGATGATCGGGCCAAACGCATCCGAACCGTTCCTGGTGTCGGTCCAATCACCGCCTCGGCCATTGTCGCTACCATCGGCGACGGCAAACAGTTCAAGAACGGACGCGAGTTTGCTGCATGGTTGGGGCTCACTCCATTGAACAGGTCAAGTGGCGGCAAGGAACGTTTGGGCCGGATCAGCAAGAAAGGAGACCGCTATATCCGGCGATTGCTCGTGATGGGAATGACTTCACAGGTTCAACGCGCCCGCGGATACCCTGAACGCGTGCATCCCTGGATCATGCAGCTCCTAGAGCGCAAACCCGTCCGTCTCGCGACAATTGCGATGGCAAACAAAGCCGCGCGGATCGTCTGGGCGATCCTAACCAAAGATACGCATTACCGCCAGGCTGCCGCATAACCCGAAACCCGACACGGAATTGCAAGACGAATGCCATGATGGCACGTGCGGTCATCCGAAAACCTGAAACCCCGAGCTTTGTCCTGAACTCTAAAGTTCGTGTTGCCGATTGGGACCAGGTTAGCGGAACCCATCAAGGCCAGCGGCTCAAGGAAATGCCGCAATCAAAGGCCGGACACAGGACTGTACTGACCAACCGCGCAATCAGAGCATTTTTTCCTTGCAAAGCAGACGCCATCCACACAGGACAAAGCCGCCCGATGCTGGCGCAGCGAAAATCAAATCGATTGCTCGACAGTG
Organism: Ruegeria sp. YKSD179; assembly: GCF_059612885.1. Classification (NCBI taxonomy): domain Bacteria; kingdom Pseudomonadati; phylum Pseudomonadota; class Alphaproteobacteria; order Rhodobacterales; family Roseobacteraceae; genus Ruegeria; species Ruegeria sp. YKSD179. Next base: position 3,954 of record NZ_JBXWRL010000031.1, read on the forward strand.
TCACGGTATCACCCGCGACAGCGCAGCACGATTTCTCGATACCGGACGTTCAAATCATGCATATAGGCCAAAACTTAATCAGGCCGTTCGCTTCGCTCGGATATAATGTCTCAAATGCGGAGCAAGCTGCATTATGCTGCTGCGGAGACAATTGGCTTATTGCGCCACCGTACCTTTGAACGACAAGCACCCGCCCAGCCAAATATTTTGAGCGAGCGCAGTTTCCGTCACGTTTTTTCAGTGTTACCTTCGCAGTACTGCCCATATTTGGAGGAGAGGGGCAAACCTTGGAACGCAGGCTTGCCGCCATATTCGCCGCAGACGTAGTCGGTTTCAGCCGTATGATGGCCGAGGATGAGGTGGGCACCTTCGAACGTTTGACCACGGTGCGCCAAGACATCCTCACCCGTTTGATAGATGAAAAGAACGGGCGGATCGTCAAGCTTATCGGCGACGGACTGCTGGCCGAATTTGCAAGCGTTGTTGATGCCGTGGAGGCTGCGATCCAGATACAGGAGGCGGTTAAGGACAAAAACGACACCATTGATCCCCACCAGCGTATCGAATTGCGGATCGGTATCAACCTGGGAGATCTGATCATCGATGGCGACGACATTTACGGAGACGGTGTTAACATTGCGGCGCGCCTGGAACCCCTAGCTACGCCCGGAGGCATCTGCATCTCGCGCGAGGTTTACGAACACACGCGCGGCAAAGTCAGTAAGCCATTTGAATCTGCGGGTGTCCACCGGGTCAAAAACATACCTGAGCCTCTCACGGTATTTCGGATGGCGGACCCGAATGGCTCGAAATACACTTCACTGTCTCGCTTCAAAGTTCGACGCGCTGTCACGGCGGTGGCCGTAATAGCGATTCTTTCAGGTGCCGCTTTTATATTGCGTGATGGCATAGTTGCCCTTTTCGGCGGCGCTGAAAGTGAAATTATCGCAGCAGAGGACGGGCTGCCTTCTCTCATTGTGTTGCCCTTTGAAAACCTCGGGCTGCCAGACGCGGAACGCTACATCGCAGATGGGCTCACGGACGATCTGATTACAGATTTCTCGAAAGTCGCCGGGCTGATGGTGATCGGCAGCAACACCGCGTTTTCCTATCGGGACCGGACAATCGACAGCAGGGCCATCGGTCGCGAGTTGGGGGTGGGCTATGTTCTCGAAGGCAGCGTGCGCAGAGCGGGAACTCGGCTTTTGGTCAACGCGCGGCTGACAGATGTGAGCAGCGGGCAGACAGTATGGGCCGAGCGGTTGGAGCGAAACGAAGCCGATATTTTCTCCATGGAAGCTGGCCTGATAAATGAGATCATTGATCAACTTGGTGTGGATGTGAGTGTGTCCGAAAAGGAGCGGATCGAACGCCTACCTACAACGGATCTGGAAGCATATGACTTCTTTCTCAGAGCCGAAGAAGCCGCTCGCAGCGGCTTTCGGCCCGGGCTGCGCGAAGCGTTGAGCCTCTATTCGGACGCAACCGCAATCGACCCGACTTTTGCCAGGGCATTCGCGGCACAGGCCCGCACCGAGGCATTGATCATGCGCCGTAACTATGACGATGTGCTGCCCTTTCCGGTCGCCCGGAAACGCGCCTACGAACATGCCGGTCGTGCCTTAGAAATTGATCCCGATGCGGCGATGCCTTTTGCCGTATTAAGCGAGTTGCAGACTGTGGATCGAAGGTATGAGGAAGCGATGCGCTCGGCGCAGCTTTCTGTCGAGAAGGCCCCCGGTGAAGCATCTGCTTATCTTGCGCTGAGCTTTGCGCAAACATTCTACGGCCGACATGAAGAGGCGATCGAGAATTTCGAAACGGCTCTGCGTCTCAACCCACTATTGCCGGGCTATGCACGTCAGATCGCAAGCTTGTCATATATTCTGACAGGGCGTCCCCAACGTGCCGTCGAAATCCTTGAGGAGATAAAAGGCAATTCTCAAGGTATTGAGGACTACTTTAACATCCTCGCGGCCGCCTATGGAGAGGCTGGCCAGACGCAAAAGGCGCAAGCAACTGCAGACGAGGTGGCCGAATTTGCTCCGCATACTTCGGCGCAACTCTACAAGGTCTTGTTTGCGCATTTTCGGAAGCAGGAAGAACTCGATCGGATCATTGATGCAATGTTGACTGCGGGCGTGCAGGAATGGCCCTTCGACTTTCAACCTGGCGCTCGCGAAAAGCTATCTGCCGACGCGGTTACCGCTCTCATAGACGGCAACGTATGGCAGGGAAACTTCGAAGGCCGCGGACCCGGCTTGATGCAGATTTCAGAGAACGGAAGTATGGCCTTGCGCGCATCCACATTGTTTGTCACTGGATCGGCATTTGTGAAAGACGACACATTGTGCTTACAACAACCCGGTCTTTCGCTTGGTCGCCCGGCTTGTGGCATGGTCTACAAAAATGCCGAAGAAGAGGTCGGGGCGAGCGAGCCTTACAGCTACATCAACCCGCATATTCTGTTTCACTTTAGCCCTGGCGGATGACCATCATCCGAGGTGCGCGTCAATTAGAGTAATCCTTGGCTGCCAGCGGCTTGGTCTTCTCCCAATTCGCATCCGCCTTGGCGATCACCGCTTCCCCTTCTGGGTGGTCAAGCATTTCTGCTCCGGTCGGGTCCGATATAAAGTAAAGCTTCCCATCGATGATCCGCCAGGAATTTACTGGGTCGATGTTTTCGGACGCGTTGGCCCCAAGGCCGACACCCAATGTGCAATACCCGCCATATTGCGGAGCGTATTTGGTTGGGTCAGACTTAAACAGTTCGCGGTTCTCTGCGCTGTTGAAGTGCCATGGCGTGCCAAGCCAATCATATGCGAACTCACTTGATCCCTTTACCGCACGGCTTTCGGTGAAATAGGCAACAGTATCATAACCCTTGATTGCAACATCGCCGAAAGGCCCAGTGTTGATGGGCTCATCCGCCAGCGCACTCGTGGTCATGCTTGCAAAAAACAGCCCGCTCATCAGAAGTCGAAAGTTCATTTTTTGACCTTACCTTATGTGCCTGCCTCCAAACACAGGCGGTGAAATTCCGGGCCGAAGGCATCTGGCGGGGGGCAAGTGGCTCCGTTCTGCTTCAGCAGCCCAACGATATCATAGTGTTTACGGAACATCGTTCGGATTAGAACCGAAAAGCCATCGTTATCGAGTGTCACAATATCCGCACCGTTGTCGAGCAGTAGCTCGATCATCTCGATATGACCCTCATCGGCCGCCATGAAGATGGGTGACTTTTCGGCCCTGTTGATGCGTCCATTCACGTCTGCGCCTTTGGCGAGAAGCAGCTGCGCTGTCTCAATCTTACCGCCGAAGGCAGCCGCGTGAAGTGGAGTGAAACCGCTGTGGTTACGCGCCATCACGTCAGCCCCTGCTTCGATCAGAGCCGCAGCGGTTTCGGTGTTTCCAGCCAACGCAGCAGCAATCAAGGGCGTAGCCTTGTTCGGCCCCCGCTCATCAACCGAGGTACCGCTTTCCAACAGAGCCTTAACGGTCGCTGTATCACCCTGCTTTGCAGCATCGAATAACTGACCTGCTTGAGCGGGCCCAAGTATAAAGAATGCCGTTGTAAAGATGGCAATAATCCAACGCATGGATCTACCTCCCCTGTTTGAAGTCTACAATGAGCCGCTGTTGCGCGCAACGACGGCTTATTCGCTGCGGTGTTGAAGACGGTTTCGATCGAGTGGGTTTAGTCCATGCAGCGGCCCCAGAGACAACGAGTGTTTTGTCCGCGACGGAGCGTAGTGCCTCCGAATTTCGCCGCAGCCAGCATGAATGTCCGGTCTTTAATCTGCGCCGCGACGCTCCGGTTAACGAGAAGTAATGCTGCAGCGGCGAGATTTACTGGTCGAGAAGGTCTGCTTTGGGCTCGGAGCAGACGCTCGCTGCACTAAGTGTGAATGGCCGCTCTGCGGACTTTGCGGTTAAAAAAGCATCACTGCTGTATTAATTGCGCGAATTAGACAATCCAGCTAACTTACATGCATGCCAGATCCAGCAATAGACCCCAAAAAATTCCGATCACATGAATCTCTAAACGCTGAACTTGAAGCGATTCTTTGCGGCGCTCCCAAAGAAAACGGCACATTAGATATGATTGTAATGCGACCTGATCACGGGGAGCGTGTTATGCCGGAGTCATTCGAGGTTCGCGCCAAGGATGGCCTCCCCGGCGATCATTGGATAAGCGGGACTGGATACGCATTGGATGACGGAGCGGGCGATCCGGATGCGCAAATTTGTATCATGATGTCAGGGTGCATTCGAGCAATTGCTGGCGAAAAGAAATACTGGCCGCCGGCTGGTGACAATTTCTTCATCGATATGGACTTGACCCCATCTAACATGCCTCCAGGCACAGCTTTCGCCATTGGCGGTGCAGAATTTGTTGTAACTGAGCTTCCCCATAACGGGTGTCAGGCTTTCATTGACCGATATGGTCGCGATGCTTGCCTATTCGTGAACACTGGGGTGGGCAAAGTACACAGACTTCGTGGCATCTACGCACGTGTGACGAAAGACGGCACGGTCTCCGTGGGGGATGCCGTTAGCAAATTGGCGTAGGCAGCGGAACCAACCCTCTCGAATCCTAACGCTGAGCAATCACTGCCCAACGGGGGCAATGCCAATTTGCCAGTCTTTCGTGAGACCGCTTTGGGCTCGATGCAGTCATTCGGGAGCAACGGGGATTCGAACCCAAGGTTCTTCCTTGAACCCATTCCTTTCAAAACACCATCCTGTCCTCACGCCTTGGGCGAGATGGATGGTACAGCCCCCTCCGCCTGCCCGTTTCTACGTCAGTATCGAGATAGGCGCGTTGCGAGCGTTTCATATACTCCGCGAACTGGGTCAACGCGTCGACCTGGTCGTCATAAGAGGCGTCGGGAAATGCAAGCAATTCGCGACGGAAAGTGTCAAACCAAGGCTTGTCGGTCGGAATAGCCAGTTTGCCCGACTTGATCCAGTCAGTATGCGGGATGAACCGGTCCAGCTTGCTTGAAACGACGTCGATACCCAGGTAGACGCCCGCCGTATTCCTTCGGAACTCTTGCAGGATCGACCGCCCCATCGCCGAGTCCTCGATCAACACTCTGTCCACATACCAGCTCTTTCGCTCGCGCAAGATTGCCGCCTTTAACTCCGTGAAATTGGCGCGCTTCCGGTACACATCGAGAAGATACCAGCGCTCTTCGAGATCATGCCAACCAAAGGTCAGGCCAACCGAGTAATCGCACCGCGGACCATCTTTTGCTGCCGTATCCCAGCTTTGGACCCTGCGCGTGAAATGCGCTTCATCCGGCAGCGTGTCGACCAGGTGCAGATCATCCATAGTGAGGAATTCATTTTCTGCCTCGCTAGGGTTTTGTTGATATTGAGCCTGAAACGCATAGTTGCCGATATCCGCTTTGATTTTATCCAGAACCTCCCGCGGTTCCCTTTCTGGACTGAGCAGGTCGCCCAACCGCCGAGGCCAATGGCGGTTATTGTATAGGGATATGTCCTCCGGAACTTCAGCAATCGACGGCAGACACAGGTGTTCGAATGTCCCCTTCTCGAGTAGGTAAGCGGAGAAGTCATCGGGATGCAGGCGCTGCTGGATAGAGACAATTCGATCCGTCCGTTTGTCGTTTAGTCTCGAGAACAGGGTTTGGTCAAAATAGTCACGTAACTCCTGACGATAACTGTCGTGACGCATCTCTGAGGGTTTGCCCAAATCATCAATGATGATCAGGTTGGCACCAAACCCGGTGATGCCCCCACCGATGGAGGACGACTTTCGCCCGCCCCCGGCCGTCGTTTTCATATGATCAAACCGGTTGTGCTTTGGATCCAGTTTCATCCGCGGAAAGAGACGTTGATAATGCGGGCTCGTCACCAGGCGGCGGAACAGTTCTGCATGCTCGCGAGCAAGCTCCTTGCCGTAACTAACGACAACGATCTTCTGTGTTGGGTCCCGCCCCAGCACAAACGCCGGCAAAAGCACCGACCCACAGATGGATTTCAAGTGCCGCGGTGCAATCGAGATCATCAGGCGCTGGCACTGCCCCGCAGCGACCCGTTGCAGTGAATAACACATGGCTTCGAGATACGGGGCTCGGACAAGTTCTTCACCCGGGCAAAGGACAGGAAACACGCCAGCCAGAAAGGCATAGAGGTTCTCACGCGTCAGCGCGTCAGTGACTTCCCTGCGCGGTTCAGAGTTCTGGGCGTTCATTGCCGATGCCTCCCTGAACTGTGGCAAAGAGATCTTCCGGGTCACCGCCGAACATATCCGCAAGGGCTTCCAGTACAGCGACATCCGCTTGCGGATCGGTCTGTGCGGTGCTCTCGGCGGCGGTTTCGGCCGATGCCAGCGCATTTTGCAGCACTGGCAAAAGCTTTAGAACCCGATCAATATGACGCATCTCTCCCTTTACAGCTCCATTAACCAGCTGTCTCAGGATCGCATCCAGCATCGTAACTTCACGTCTGGAACCGTTTTCTGAGATCGTGATCTTTCGGTAAAACGTGTCTTCCAGCACTTTGCCTACATTCTTCGACGCTTTTGGCCTACCTTTTGGGTTGCCAGATTTGCCGCGTTTAAACTGTGTGGCCGTTGGCGGTTTGCCATAGCCAACCTCATAGCCGTCATCTCTGCTGTTATCCGACATGATCCACCTCGCTGTCGCCGTAGACAGATGCCGCGATGGCCAGCACGCGAGTGGCAAATGTTTCACCTGTCGAGGTCAGGACTGCTTCCTTTCCCGTCATCTCTTGCCATCTGCGGATTGCGACATCGACGTAAGCAGGATCCAGTTCGATGAGACGGCCCCTGCGACCGGTTTTCTCTGCCGCCAGCAATGTTGCCCCAGAGCCGCCAAAGGCATCGAGCACAAAGTCGCCCCGGTGGCTGACATCCATCAGCGCATCGGCCACCAAAGCCGTTGGCTTCACCGTTGGATGATCGGCGAGATCAGCTTCGCGCCCTGCGCCGAAAGTATTCACACCCGCATAGTCCCAGACATTGGTCCGGTTGCGACCGTGCCTGCCCAGCTCGACATTGTTGATGTGCGGTGCACCCGGCTTCTTGAAAACCGCGACCATCTCGTGTTTGGAGCGGTAGAGACTGCCCATCCCACCGTTGGTCTTGTTCCAGACGCATAGGTTGATGAGATCAAACCCGGCCGCCTTGCCTGCCGCAATCAGCTCTTCGATGTGGCGCCAGTCCATGCAGACCATGGCGATACCACCCTCAACCAGCTGCTCCAGCAGCCGTGCCAGAACGTCGGAAAGGAAAGTGCGGAATTCGGCGTCAGACATCTCGCCGGAGGCCATTGCAAACTCGCGATGATCCCCGCCGTTGCCACTGCGCACATGACCGTTCACCGGGACATTGTAAGGCGGGTCGGTGAAGATCATCCGGCAGGTCTCGCCGTCCAGCAGGGTTCCATAACTGCGCGCCTCAAGGGAGTCGCCGCAGAGAATGCGATGGTCACCAAGGATCCAGAGATCGCTGGGTTGTGTCACCGCTGGTTTTGCGTGATCGGGATCTTCAACGGTTTCTGTGGGATCGCTTTCGACATCACCGGCGCCGCCGATAATGATGTCAATCTCCGGGATCTCGAAGCCGGTGATGTCGAGGCTGAAGTCCAGCTCACCCGCTACGCTGAGGTCCATCAGCTCGCCCAATTCGATCCGGAGCGCATCCTGGTTCCAGTCAGAAAGCTCTGCAAGCCTGTTGTCTGCGATTCGATACGCTTTAACTTGCGCGGGCGTCAGATGATCCGCGCTGATTGTAGGGATCGTTGCGAGCTTCAGGCGCTTTGCAGCTTCGATCCGCCCATGCCCGGTGATGACGTTGTTCTCACCGTCGATGACGACCGGAACAACAAAGCCGAACTCGGCGATGGACTCAGCCAGGCGGCCAATGCTGCTGTCGCTGTGGCTGCGTGTGTTGTTGGAATAGGGCTTCAGATTTGCGATCAGGGTCTGGTCGATCCTGTCGCTGATCCAGACAGGCCGGTTGGCCCCAAGTTCGGGCGTTATCTTCAATTTTGCGGGCATAACTGCCTCCATAACTGTTGGGCGAAAGCGCCCTTTTCAGAAATGGATCGCGGTGGACATTCGGAGAGAGCACAAAGAGCAACTCCCCGGACCAAACGATCCGGTTAAGTTGCCCCATCGAATGCTCTCTCCTGGTCAGGATTATTCCCGGACCGAATGAGTGCTGCCTGCTGGGACAGTCGTGCCCTTCGCTGGGAAGGACAGGTAAAAAATAGTGCGCCACGACACGTCGCGCAACCCTCCACGGATGTTAACCCAATCTTAACATTCTGGTTTTGTTGACGAATAAACGGTAACATTGCACACCGCACTGTTCTCAAGGCAGTCCGTCACTCAGCAGGAAACCACTGGACTAGTGTTGGGAAGCACGCGTCACTGTCCCCACGCCCGACGCAGTCTCGGGCGCTCCTCGGTACCGGGCCGGCAATTCGCAGGGCCCGTCACAGAGGAGACAGATATGACCAAACCCAGACAGACGAAAATCGCAAAGGTACAAGCGATGCTGCTGCGCCCGTCAGGCACAACCATCGACGCTTTAAGCAAAGCGACGGGCTGGCAGGCGCACTCAGTGCGCGCGGCGTTAACCGGATTGCGCAAGGCCGGACACCAGATTGAACGGCAGGAGGCAGAGAGCAAAACAGGCAAACCTGTGTATCGCATCCGCGCCGCTGCCGAGGCGTCAACATGACGGTCGCCGAGATAGAGACCATGGACCGGGCAGCTCTCGTGGCTGCCTGGTCGGCGATCTGCCGCACTCCAGTGCCCAAAGGTCTGAGCAAGGCATTGATGCGCCGCTTTCTTGCCGTTGCGATCCAGACGCGGCAGATGGGTGGCCTGTCAAAAAAGTCCAAGGCAGCGCTCAGTAAGTCTTCGCATCAGAACGCGCGGCCGAAGAGCCCCGCCTTGCAGCCGGGCGGGCGCCTGCTGCGCGAATGGAACGGGGTCACGCATGTTGTCGACGTGACGGACGCCGGATTCATCTGGAAGGATACAAACTACCGCTCCCTCTCCAAGATTGCCCGCGAGATTACGGGCGCGCATTGGTCGGGCCCCCGTTTCTTTGGCCTGACAGGAGCCGCGAAGTCATGAGTCAGACAAAGATCCGCTGTGCCATCTACACCCGAAAATCCACGGAAGAGGGATTGGATCAGGAGTTCAACTCGCTGGACGCCCAGCATGAAGCATGCGCGGCATACATCGCGAGCCAGAAGCATGAAGGTTGGAAGATCCTGCCCGCACGCTATGACGATGGTGGTATTTCCGGCGGGACACTGGAACGCCCTGCCCTGCAGCAGCTGATGGCGGACATTGACGCGGGTCGCGTTGACATGGTGGTGGTCTACAAGATCGACCGGTTGACCCGGTCCCTGGCAGACTTCGCAAAGCTGGTTGAACGGCTGGAACAGGCTGAGTGTTCGTTCGTGTCCGTGACACAGGCGTTCAACACATCTTCGTCGATGGGTCGCCTGACGTTGAACGTGCTGCTGTCTTTCGCGCAGTTCGAACGCGAAGTCACAGCCGAACGTATCCGGGACAAGATCGCGGCCTCAAAGAAGAAAGGTATGTGGATGGGAGGTATCCCACCGCTCGGGTATGATCCGCATCCCGACAAGACACGTCGTGAACTGGTTGTGAATGCAGACGAAGCAGCAGTCGTTCGCAGGATATTCCAACTCTACGAGACGCATCGCTGTTTGAACGCAGTTGTGCGTGAGGCGCAAGTACTTGGTATTCGGTCCAAGCGGCATGTTTTTTCCACGGGACGCACGCAAGGCGGCAATTCGTTCAGCCGCGGACGGATCTATCACCTGCTGACGAACCCGGTTTATCTCGGCCTGATACGCCATAAGGATCAGACCTTTGACGGCCAGCATCCGGCGATCATTGAGCAGGCGCTTTGGGACAGCGTGCAGCGGCATCTTCAGTCCGCCAGTGTAAAGCGGCGTGGCGCGCCTGCAGGGCATGCCTCTGGATCGGACGCTCTGCTAAAAGGCAAAGTGCGCGATGAGACAGGTGACATCCTGACGCCCACCCACACAGTGCGGCGCGGCAAGCGGCAGCGCTACTACGTCTCCAACCGGCTGATCTCAGGCGGCCCCGATCCGACGGGGTGGCGCCTGCCAGCCGCGACCTTCGAACAAGCTGTTGTCGACGCAATCGCCGGTCATCTTGAGGAACAGGCAAACCGGCACGCTGTTTTGAAGGAAGACGACATCACCAATTCAATGCGCGCTTCCAGATCAATCATGGCACTCGCCGGGAGATTGCGAACGAAGGGATGCAAGGACGCAGCACCACTCATCCTCGCTGTCACGCTCGGGAAACAAAAGCTCGATATCCAACTCGATCCTGATGCTGTCGCCACCGCGTCCGGTCTGAACAATATGACTCTCCGCGACGGGCTTTTTAAAATTTCCACCACCTTCGCCTGCAAACGCCGCGGCGTCGAAACGCGGATCATTGCCGGTCAAGCAACACCCGAACCAGATCAGACCCTGATCCGCGGTTTGCGCAATGCGCACGCCTGGTCCGACGCGTTGAGATCAGGTGAACCCCTGAAGGATCTCGCCCAGCGCGTCGGCCACTCCGAGCGCTACATCCGGCGCATCATATCCTTGATCTCGCTCTCGCCCCGATTCCAGTCCGCGATCTTCGACGGCACTCAGCCCCCGCACATGAATCTCGAGACCCTGGTGCGGGGCACAATCTCCCTCGACTGGAACCACCAGGAACGGGTGTTTGGCCCCCACTCCTGACGTTCCCTGATTGTGGAAATCGATTCCCTGTAACAGGTTCAAAATTTCCCTGTTCCGCAAATCAAATTCCCTGTTAATGGATTTAGGGAATTTGCGCGCAAGCCATTGATATCACTCCCGCAAACACGATCCAAAATACAGAAATCATCCCGTTTTGGCACAAATTCCCTGTAAATCGGCTGTTATCAGGGAAAACCGGACCGAGGAGTTCAGGCAACTGAGACTGTCGAGGATAATGGCGCAAGCTGCGGCAACCCGGTCCGTCTCTGTCACGGATACAGGTTCACAAGCCGCGGAAATGACGCGGGAATTCCAGCTAAAACGGAAGGGTCATAATGAGACGGGGGTAGGTGGCGGACCGAGGAGGATTCGAACCCCCGACCCCTTGATTCGTAGTCAAGTACTCTATCCAGCTGAGCTATCGGTCCGCATTGGTGAGGCGCTATGTAGACCCGGTATCGGAGACGCGCAAGACGATTCTTCAAAAATCTTTCAAAAAGTCCCGTCCCCTCGAGGAAGCCTTATTTCAAAGGTGGTTCCTTCAGAGCCGGTTTCCTTCAGCACAAGATCGCCACCGTGACCTCGAACCAGTTCCTGCGAAATTGCCAAGCCAAGACCTGAACCGCCTTTTCGCACGCCGCCCTGGAAGGGCGTGAACAGGTTCTCTTGTGCCTTGGGTGGCAATCCGGGGCCAGTATCCCGGACTTCGATGCACCAATCGTCCTGAAATTCGCAACCCGTGATCGTCACTTTCCCAGGTTTGCCTGAGGCAACCAGCGCCTGACGCGCGTTTCTCACAAGGTTCAGGATCACCCTGAATATCTGCTCAGGGTCAGCACGTACGACCAAGTCTTCGGGAACTTCATTTGTTATTTCGACGCAAGCATCAGCGACAGCCAATTGCTCACTTGCTGCGACATCTTCCGCGATGTCGCGCAGTCGCACCAAATTCAGCGTCGGCGCAGGCTCTTCTGCGCGTCCGAAAGCCAGCGTGCTTTCGCATAGTGACACCGCTCGCGTTATCGAGTTCACCAGTTTAGGGGCCATACGGCGAACAAGCGGATCGTCGCTTGCCTCAATCCGATCAGTAAACAATTGCGCCGAAGTCAGAATATTTCGCAAATCGTGACTGACCTTAGCTACTGCGCCGCCAAGCTGAGCCAACCGCTCTCGTTGTTTGAGGGCCTGTGTAAGATCAGTTTGCAACATTTGCAGTGCTTCTTCAGCCTCTCGCAACTCGGTCACTTTGGAATTGGGTGATATGATGCCCCGCGCATCCTCTGGGGCGCTGGCATAGCGTTGCATGTAGCCGACGACACTTTTGATCGGCTTTACCAAAACCACCCGGACTGCAAGAAACAAAAGCGATGCTGTGATGATTGAAATAACAAAAGACAAACCCAGAATTCGCAGCCCGTAATCGATCATCGCCATGCGCAGCGGAGTACTGTCGATGGTGACTTCGATCAGAAGTCCAGCGCCCTTAACCGGTTCGCCGATGACGCGAATAACTTCGTTTTCAGCCGTGAGAATCCGAGCCATTGCATCCCGAATCAGGACCCAAGGGCTTGCATCCCTCAGGTCAAACGTCGTGACAATCTGTTCCGGTATTGGTGACGACAGCATCAGTTGGCGTACTTCGTCACGACGTAGGACCACATTGTAGACGCCGGCGTTCGCCAAAAGTTCGGCCTCAAGATCTTCTGCCAGCATATCATCCGCCAGCAAAGCCAGCGACGCTATCTGGGCCCGCTCCAGCCGGTTTTGCAGAAAATCCTCTCGGAACCGCGCAATCGAAGGCACAAAGATAAGTATCTCGGCCAACATCACGAATATCGTAGTCAGGATCAGGAAACGGCCGGACAGTGAATTCAATTGGCGCTCCTTTTCCAGTCAGGGAAGCCAGCGCTGGACGAACCTGACCGCACGTTTGACCGACTGATTCTCAAACAGCCTGGGCGAGAAATAGGCACCCGCGACACGTTTGTTAAGCTCTCCGATCGTCGGATAAGGGGAAACCATAGCGGCGATCTGGCTCATCTTCAGGTTATTTGCCAAAGCCAAAGACCACAAGTTGATCAATTCGCCCGCCTGATAACCCACAATTGTAGCTCCGACCGGACGGCCCTTGAACACCATGACCTTTATGAACCCCTTTGTCTTGCGTTCGGTCATGGCCCGATCGTTGTGGTGATAATCAAAACGCGCTACTTCCAGTCTTTCCCCATGCTGCGTGCGGGCCTGCACCTCGGTCAGACCGACCTGAGCCAATTCAGGATCGGTATACGTTGCCCATGGAATATGTGATGTCTTGGCCTTTGAGGGCAAACCAAACAGGGCCGATCGAATAATTATGCCCGCGTGATACCCGGCGACATGGGTAAATTGCATCCCACCAGCGACATCACCAATCGCGTAGACTTTTCGATTGGACGTCCGAAGGGTGTCATCTGTTTTGATCCCCGTCCGGGTCCGATCAATCCCTGCAGCTGCAAGATTCAGGTTATCAATATTGGCCTTTCGCCCAACCGCCAACAGCAGATGAGAGCCTTTGAAGACATTACCGGTTTCCGCGATTACTTCTATAGCGCCCTTTGTTCCACTGACTTGCGCTATCTTCGCCTGCTCATGAAGATTCACTCCTTCAGCGGACAGATTGTCCAGCACCAATGATACGGCTTCGGGATCATCTTTCGCCAACGCACGGGCGCCTTCCAGTACTGTGACTTTGCAACCCAACCGAACATGCGCCTGCGCCATTTCCATACCTATCGGGCCGCCCCCAATGATCAGCAAGTGCTGGGGCTTTTCGCGCAAGTCGAAGATAGTTTCGTTGGTATAGTACGGTACTTGATCCAACCCCGGGATAGGCGGAACCAAGGGTAGAGACCCCGTGGCAATCACCGTGCGACGAGCGGTGATTACATAGCCTCCGGCCTGAACTTTGCTCCGAGAGATAAAGGACCCGTATTCCCGTATAACCTTTACGCCGAAACCCTCGAATCTCTCCTGGCTGTCCATCGGTTCAATCTGCGCGATGACGTCGTGGACATGATCTTTCACGGCGGAATAGTCCACTTGTGGCGATACACTCGCGACACCAAAATCGGATGAAAGCGTCTGTGCATTTGCCGCCTTGCCACTCGCAATCAACGCCTTGGAGGGCACACAACCGTAGTTCAGGCAATCCCCGCCCATCTTGTTGCCTTCCAGCAGAATGACATTTGCACCCATCTGACTTGCCCCGGCGGCTACGGACAACCCGCCCGACCCGGCACCTATTACCAGGATATCGGTTTTAAGTTCTTTCATGGGTCAGGCGTCCTTTTTGCCTTGGATAGATTTGATGAAGATTGGCAAAGCGGCCAAAAAACACAGACCTAGGATTGGCCCTATAACGAATGGTTCCCACAAAAGTGAAACATCTGGGTTTTCACCACGATCAAAAACTCCGCCCAGACCGACACCAATCCAAGTGTACACGATTCCCCCCGGTATAATGCCCAGCGCAGTCGTCAGTAGGAAGTTACGGAATTTCACGCCCACCAATGCCGGCACAAGATTGGCCACAAAAAACGGAACAACCGGAACAAGCCGCAACAGGAACAAAACTGAAATCTCATTTTCCCGTAGTCCTTCTTTCAGTTTTTTGACTGCCCCTTCAGAAGATTCCAGCCGCGCGGTCAGCGAAGCGCCCAAACCCCAACTTGCCGCCAGAAAAATAGCGGACGCTCCAATAGTCGCAGAGACCACGTTGAAAACTGTGCCCGCGTATAATCCGAAAAGAAACCCGCCGGTCATAGATGCGACTGCGGCTCCGGGCAATGAAAATGCGACAATAACGATGTAGATCACCATGAATCCCGTGGCCATCGACCAATAATGTGTATCGCGCCATCCTAGCAGCGCCTCTCGATTGTCGCGCAGGGTTTCGAAGGTCAAGTAGTCGCCCAGAACAAAGAACCCAAACACGGCAACGGCAAAGATAACCATCAATGGGACGTGCCTTAGGAACCCATTGCGCTGGGATTGCGTCGTTTCGCTCATCTGGCTATCCGCCTTAAATCGCTTCATTCTGCTGCCAAACATGCGATGCCAACGCGGTCAGAAACAGAGACCTCACGCGGCGTTGAACCATGTGACGACGATTGTGAGGGTTTTTCACCTAAAAACCAGTTTTTGAAACCTTTCAGCACAGCGGCATGAAAAATTGTTGCAAAAGGGAACAGAAACACGAGCAATAGGGTTTGACTTAACGCTTGCTAGCCAGTAGAGGACGGGCTTCGAACACCACGGGCAGGCGAATCCGCGACCTACCCGACCGCACAGATTGGAGACGGAGCGATGAAACGCACCTTTCAGCCATCGAACCTGGTACGCAAACGCCGCCACGGTTTCCGCGCCCGCATGGCCACCAAAGCCGGCCGCAAGATTCTGAACGCACGCCGCGCACGCGGCCGCAAGTCGCTGAGCGCATAGTCGCGCCCACTGACAAGGTTCTAACGTATATGATGCCGCCGGAGGCCCCTGAGGATGGTATAAACCAACCCGGGGAAACGCCCCCGGCGGCTTCTTTTATTCCGTCTCCGCATCTTTCAGTAATAAAAAAACGTTCTGATTTCTTGAAAGCTGCCCGGGCACTCAGACAAGGCACCCCGACCATGATGGTGCAAGCGCGCCAGCGTACCGTGGGCGAGGCGGAGGGAATTCGTGTCGGCTTCACCTGCTCGAAGAAAGTTGGCAATGCCGTCGCTCGAAACCGAGCCAAACGCAGGATGCGCGAAGCAGCGCGTGAGGTTTTGCCCCAACTGGGCAAAGACGGATGGGATTACGTACTGATTGGTCGTGCCGAAGTCACCGCAGACCGACCGTTTACGGCGTTGCTGGACGATCTGAGACGCGCATTGGGCAAACTCCACGGGGCGCAAAAATGACTCTGTTTGCACATTTACTCGCTCTGCCTGTTCGCGCCTATCGTCTTGTTTTTAGCCCTTGGGTCGGATTCAATTGCCGATATCAACCGACATGCTCTGCTTATGCTCTGGAGGCATTGGAAAAGCACGGCGCCGTCAAAGGAACGTGGCTTGCAGCCAAGCGAATTGGGCGCTGTCACCCCTGGGGCGGCAACGGCTATGACCCGGTTCCAGAAAAGCGTTCTGACAAATGAAAAAAGAGCGCACACTTGCCCGGTTGATCCATCTCCTGTAGGGGCAGCGCATGTTTGACGATGCATACGATATCCATCCCCTTTTTGCGGGCGCTCCTTCGGCCACCGAGTTCAAAAAGTTGCGCAAGCGAATTGTTCGTCAAACCCGCGAAGCAATCGAGCAATATGGCATGGTGGACCCGTCCGCACATGGCAAAGATGGTAAAACACCGCGCTGGTTGATTTGCCTGTCCGGCGGCAAAGACAGTTATACTCTTCTCGCCGTTCTCTATGAACTTAAATGGCGCGGTTTACTGCCGGTTGACCTACTTGCCTGCAATTTGGATCAAGGTCAGCCCGGATTTCCTGCAACGGTTTTGCCTGAGTTTTTGGACCGTATGGGTGTGCCTCACCGGATTGAGTATCAGGACACCTATTCTGTTGTCGTGGACAAGGTTCCCAAAGGTCGCACTTATTGCGCATTGTGTTCACGCCTGCGCCGCGGAAACCTTTATCGCATCGCGCGGGAAGAGGGGTGTTCGGCCGTCGTGCTTGGGCATCATCGCGACGACATCCTAGAAACGTTTTTCATGAACCTGTTTCACGGTGGGCGTCTGGCGACGATGCCCCCGAAACTGGTGAACGAAGAAGGCGACCTGTTCGTTTATCGCCCACTGGCACATGTGGCAGAGGTTGACTGTGAGAAATTCGCCAAGTCTATGAACTATCCCATCATTCCCTGCGATTTGTGCGGAAGTCAGGACGGTTTGCAGCGGCAACAGGTCAAACAGATTCTGGATCAATGGGAAAAAAACACACCGGGCCGTCGTCAAGTGATGTTCAGAGCGTTGACCAACGCGCGTCCATCGCATCTTTTGGACTCGAAACTGTTTGATTTTATTAACCTGGCGACAGGTTCAAATAAAAATTCTGAAAATTCAGTCGAAATTCCTGACTTACGTTAACGACTGACTCAGATTGGTTTCCTACGGTTGAACGGAGCAACCCTGCCCCAGTCGAAGGCCGTAAGACCAATGCGGAAAATCCCGTTTGCTGTACGAACTCTGAATGCGCTTCGCACCGCGCTGTCAGGTCCACCGGCGCTGGCATTTGTGCCCGCTACCTGCCTGTCGGCTTTTTGGCTGGGGGGGGAGCTGGCATTGATGGCCGCTGCGCTGGGATTACCTTTAGCCTACGCAGCATTGAATGCTGCGGGTAGCCACTCTTTGACCGCGAAGGCAGCTGGTGCACGGCCCACCGGGGCGGTATCCACCGATATTTTTCACGATGAAATCCAAGCTATTTTGCAACAGGCCAAAAAATCCGGAGAAAACGCCGCCTGTGTTGCCGTTTCCTTTGACGACTATCCAGCGATGTTAGACCTTCACGGCCATGCAGCTGCCGATCATGTGAGTTCGCAATTTGTTGACCGCGTTCTGGCCGTTATCCGAGGTCAGGACATTTTCACTCAGATCAAGCCGAACCGTTTTTTGATTGGTTTGCACCCTTCGGCTCAACTGGATTTGGAAGCGTGCGTTCAAATGTCTGGCCGCATACAAAACACGGTAGAGGAACCATTTTTGCTGTACGGAGCCAGCGTCTATATGTCATGTTCAATAGGGTTTTGCATGCAGTCCAGCATCCCTGAGGCAGAACCGCAAGATTGGCTCGAGGCCGCTAATGCCGCCTTGGACGAAGCCCAGCGTAATGGCCCAATGACGATTCGTGCCTTTTCCTCGCAAACTCGCCGCAGGACATTGGTTCGAGCCAACTTGCGCAAAGACTTTGTAGCCGCACTCGACAATGGTGAAATTCGTCCGTGGTTTCAGCCGCAGGTCTCGACGGACACAGGAAACATAACCGGGTTCGAGGCGCTGGCACGTTGGGAACATCCTTCCAAAGGGATCATGGGTCCACAAATATTCTTGCCATTCGCCGAGCAAGCGGACCTGATGGGCCGCCTTGGGCAGGTTATTCGGCACCGTGCATTTTCTGCCATGCAAACCTGGGACATGGGCGGCACAAAAATACCTCGGATAGGTGTGAACTTTGCTTCAGACGAACTTCGCGATCCAGGATTGATTGATCGTCTGAAGTGGGAGTTGGACCAATTCGATCTAACACCTGACAGGCTTGCGGTCGAAATCCTGGAGACCGTATTCTCCCGACGCCCAGACGACGTAATTACTCGTAACGTAACCGGGTTAGCAGCACTTGGCTGTTGCATTGATCTGGATGATTTCGGCACCGGGCATGCTTCGATCGCTTCAATAAAACGTTTTGATGTCTCTCGAATCAAAATCGACCGGACGTTCGTTGCCAAGGCTGATCAGGACCCCAGCCAGCAACAGCTTGTCAGCGCCATTCTGACCATGGCTGAACGATTGAACCTGGAGACCTTGGCCGAAGGGGTTGAAACCGCAGGCGAGCACGCTCTCATGGCGCAACTGGGTGCGGATCACGTTCAAGGGTTTGGAATTGGCAGGCCCATGCCGTTTGAAAAAGCTCAAATCTGGATTGGCTCTCACCAAGCGAAACAAAAGGGTGCCCCGGAAATTGGGCGGAAAACCGGATAAGATTCGCGGGTCCAGGCCCACGAACTTAATGTCAGGGCGGATTCCGGGGCGATTCCACTTGACCTTTTGGGCTGCACTCTGTTGAACCCACCGGGTGTCTTTCACTGCGCAAGGTGGCTGTCCCCGATGGACGATCAGAATAAGAATCTAATCCTCGCAACCGCACTCAGCTTTCTGGTGATCCTCGTCTGGTTTGTATTGTTCCCCCCTCCGGAGCAGACCACAACCCAGGAACCCACCGAGATCAGCACCTCAGAGGTCGATGCGGTCCAGACGCCCAGCGCCGCTGGCACGACCGCAGTAGGCGAAGCAACAGCGGCGGCTGACGAAGTCCAACCAGAAGCGCAGGCACCTCGCGTTCAGATCGACACTCCTCGCCTATCGGGTAGCCTGTCCCTTTCAGGCGGTCGTATCGACGAGCTGTTTTTGAAGGATTACAAAGTATCCCTTGCGCCCGATGCTCCGATTGTCGAGTTGTTGTCGCCCGTGGGCGCGGAATCAGCTTATTATGCGCTCTACGGCTGGGCTCCCGGTTCCGGACTGGCTGGCACAGACGTTCCGGGGCCAAATACAATGTGGTCATTGGAACAAGGCGAGATCCTCGGTGTCGACACGCCAGTCACATTGGTATGGAACAACGGAAACGGGCTTACGTTCCGCCGTACCATCTCTGTCGACGAAGATTACATGTTTTCGGTCACTCAATCGGTTGAGAATGCAACCGGAGCAGAGGTGGGATTGGCGCCGTACGGCATTCTCGCGCGTCATGGCATAGGCGAAGACGGTGACCTGCCCGGCCTTAAGAATTTTTTCATCCTGCACGAAGGCGTTATCGGGATGGCCGACGGGACCTTGGCCGAGATTGACTATGGCGACGTGCGGGACTTCGACATTGACCCAAATGAAAGTGCGCAGGCCGAAGTGTTTCAGGTTAAGGAAGACGGTTGGATAGGGTTCACCGATCACTACTGGATGACCACCTTGATCCCTGAGCCCGGATCCGCATTCAAAGCAGCAGCGAAGTACGATGCCCGACGGAAAATCTACCAAACGGAAACCGTTCTTCCGACACTTACGGTTGAACCGGGTCAGTCAGCCGAAGTAACCACCAGACTTTTCGCCGGCGCGAAAGAGTGGGAAGCCATTCGGGAATATCAAGCCCAAGGCGTTCAAAAGTTCATCGACAGTATTGATTGGGGTTGGTTCTTTTTCCTGACAAAGCCGATTTTCTGGTTGCTTCACAATATCAACGTCCTGATTGGCAACATGGGTTGGTCAATCATCGGACTTACGCTGATCATTAAGGCAATTCTGTTTCCGCTGGCCTATAAGTCATATGTCTCGATGGCCAAGATGAAAGAGCTGCAGCCACAGATGGAGGCCCTGAAAGAAGCCGCAGGCGATGATCGTCAGAAGATGCAGCAAGGTATGATGGAGCTGTACAAGAAGGAAAAGGTGAACCCGGCCGCCGGCTGTTTGCCCATCTTGATGCAGATCCCGATCTTCTTCTCTTTGTACAAGGTTATCTTTGTCACAATCGAACTCAGGCAGGCTCCGTGGTTTGGTCCGTTCCGGGACCTTAGCGCGCCTGACCCGACGTCCATCATGAACTTCTTTGGCCTGTTGCCATGGGCGGGACCAGAACCCGGCACTTTGATGGCGACCATCTTCCTCGGTATCTTACCGCTGTTGCTGGGTATTTCGATGTGGTTGCAGCAAAAACTCAACCCCGCGCCAACCGACCCGACACAAGCAATGATCTTTGCTTGGATGCCATGGGTATTCATGTTCATGCTGGGCAGCTTTGCAAGCGGATTGGTCGTGTACTGGATTGCGAACAACACAATCACGTTCATACAACAGTATATGATCATGCGAAGCCAGGGCTACAAACCGGACGTTTTCGGCAATATCAAGTCCAGTTTCAAGAAAACACCTAAGACGGATGACAAATGAGCGGGCGGGTGACCGGTCTGTGGCGCCACCCCATAAAAAGCCATGGGCGAGAACCCTTAACTGACGTTACAGTGACCCCCGGGCAAACTTTGCCCGGGGATCGCGTTTGGGCAGTGGCGCACGAAGCATCTAAAGCAGATGGATCGGAATGGGTACCTTGTGCCAATTTCAGCCGCGGCGCGAAAGCACCCGGCTTGATGGCAATTTCCGCGAGATTGCGTGGTGATCAAGTAACGCTAAGCCACCCAAGACGCCCTGATCTGACGTTCCACCCGGACGAAGAGCAGGAAGTCTTTCTGGATTGGATCAAACCCTTAATGCCAAGCGACCGGGCCGCATCAACACATATCATACGCGTACCTGGACGAGGAATGACCGACAGCGATTTCCCGTCTATCAGTCTTTGCAATATGGCTTCACATCGCGCTGTCGAACAAAAACTGGGGAAAAAACTTTCGGTTTGCCGGTGGCGGGGAAACATATGGTTCGACGGGCTGCCGTTATGGGAAGAATTTGACTGGGTCGGGCGTGACGTCCGGGTCGGTCAAGCTGTATTTCGGATCAAGGAACGAATATCCCGATGTCTCGCCACGACTGCGAACCCAGAGACGGGCAAGCGCGATGCTGACACTTTGGGCGCACTAAACAGTTGGAACCATCAGGATTTCGGCGTAAATGCAGAAGTGCTGGAAGGCGGCGAAATCCTACTGGGCGACAAGGTTGAGGTTCTGTGAAAATGCTGCAGTTCCCATTGGCCGAAGACCCCGACGCGATTTCGCGGGAAGCTGGACGCAAGTTTTTTGCCGGGCCTTCAGAATTCGTCAAGGGCGTCGTCGCCATGGACGGACTGCCCAGCCCAGACCGTATAGAAGTTTGTTTTGCCGGACGTTCCAACGTTGGAAAATCAAGCCTGATCAATGCGCTGACAGGTACTAAGGGGCTCGCCCGGGCCTCTAACACACCCGGTCGCACACAAGAGATCAACTTTTTCACGCAAGGTCCCGAACTTTATCTAGTAGACCTTCCGGGCTATGGGTATGCAAATGCGCCTCTCAAGGTCGTGGAAAAATGGCAGAAGCTGCTAAAACAATATCTGAGCGGTCGCCAGACACTGCGTCGGGCTTTTGTCCTAATCGATGCGCGACACGGTGTTAAGTCAGTTGATGACGAGATCATGAAGCTTTTGGACGCCAGCGCGGTAACGTTTCAATGCGTTCTAACCAAAGCCGACAAAGTAAAGGTGAAGGATCGCGAAAAGGTACTGGAACAAGTCAGAGGAGCGCTTGCCAAACACCCCGCCGCTTTTCCTGAACTTGTTATGACGTCATCTGAAAAAGGGGACGGTATACCAACGCTTCGTTCAATCATCGCGCATCTGGAATAGCTTGGCCCTTGGCAGCGCCACCCAAAGCCCCTAACACGGAACGCCAGAGGGACCTAAGCGATGAAGACAAGAGACATGAACCGGGATTGGATCGCAACTGCAGCCACGCTAAACAGCGCATTGCCTTATTTGCAGCGCTATGACGGAGCCGTCGTAGTTATAAAGTTGGGCGGGCACGCAATGGGCAGTGACGAAGCAATGGAAAGCTTTGCCCGTGATGTCGTGTTGATGCGACAGGTTGGGGTAAATCCCGTTGTTGTCCACGGCGGCGGACCCATGATCAATGCAATGCTGGATAGGCTGAACATCCAGTCCGAGTTCGTCGGTGGCAAACGCGTGACCGACGCCGCGACAGTCGAAGTGGTCGAGATGGTACTATCTGGCTTGGTCAACAAGCGAATTGTACAAGCAATCAATTCGCAAGGCGGCATGGCAGTTGGCTTATCCGGAAAAGACGCCAATTTAATGATCTGCGAACAAACGGATGCATCGCTAGGCTTTGTCGGATCTCCGTCAGAGATGAACCCCGAAATTCTGCACGATTTATTTACGCATGACGTGATACCGGTCATCGCCCCCTTGGGCGCTGGCAAAGATGGGGAAACCTACAATGTAAACGGTGACACTGCTGCAGGAGCGATTGCGGCAGCATTAAAAGCGGACCGTCTTTTGCTTCTCACGGATGTATCGGGCGTCAAGAATGCCGCAGGCGATGTTGTCACAGAGCTCACAGCGGGTCAGATCCGTGAGATGACCCTAGCGGGCACCATTGCCGGCGGTATGATCCCAAAGACCGAGACGGCGCTGGATGCGCTTCACAGCGGTGTACGCGCGGTGGTCATTTTGGATGGACGCGCGCCAAATGCTGTGTTGCTGGAACTTTACACTGAACATGGCGCGGGATCTCTGATCCGTCCGGATTAACCGATGACAAGGCTCAGCAATCATGGCCGATCAACTAAAAGTTTCGGGGTCTGGCGCACCATTCTCAAGCGTAGAACAAGCCGTTCTGGATGCACACCTCATCATCATGGGTTCGCTACACCCACGGCGAGTTGAAACTAAACGCTTGGATAGCGGTACATTGATACTTTTGGGCGCCGGGGAGGTTTTTTGGCCAGCTTTGAAGGCTTCTCCGGAGTGGAAGGACGGGCAATCAGATCCGGTCGATCGTTGGTCTAAACGTGTGATCAACGATTTGGCAAACGAACTTGGTGCGCGCGCCTATTATCCGTTTGGCGGACCGCCCTATGCTCCGTTCATTGATTGGGCGCTGAAATCTGGACGCACGTTCAGTAGCCCGGTCGGCGCACTGGTACATGACAGCGTTGGCATGATGATCTCTTTCCGAGGCGCGCTGCATTTTGCCAGTGAGTTTCCCATACCCAAGCCGATCAGCACTTCACCTTGCACTGATTGCCCAGCCCCCTGCGCATCTGCGTGCCCAGTCGGTGCGTTGAATTCTGACAGTTTTTACAACGTCGATGCATGCCATGATTATCTAAATACCGATGCCGGACAAACCTGCATGTCTGGCGGTTGCCTTGCCCGCCTTGCATGTCCATTGAGTGCTGGGTCAAAAAGGAAAGCAGAGCAATCCGCGCACCACATGCGAGCATTTCATCCATCATGACCCGCACTTTGATCCTGACACGCCACGCGAAATCCAGCTGGGACACCCCAGCGTTGAGCGACCATGACCGACCGCTAAATAAAAGAGGTCGCAATTCCGCAGCGGCGATTGGCGAATGGTTGCGCGACAATAATTGGCTACCGGATGAAGTTCTGAGCTCGTCCTCGACCCGGACGCGTGAAACATGGGACAGGATTGGGCTGTCGGCATCCAACGTCAACTTTACGCGCGATCTATATCTGGCTGAGCCTGAAGACATGCTGGCTTGTCTTGCAGCGGCAAGTGGAGAAACTGTGCTAATGCTTGGACACAACCCAGGGATCGCAGAGTTCGCCAGTTTGATCGTGCAAAAAGCTCCGCCGCACCCACGGTTCTTGGACTACCCAACCTGCGCCACTTCAATAATTCAGTTCGACATTCAAGATTGGTCGCGTGTTCGATGGGGCAGTGGCAAAGTTCTTGGTTTTGCTATTCCACGAGAATTGCTGGAACACAAAAGGCGGGGCTGAACCCCGCCTCTTTTGGGTATTTCACATGATTTAGTGGCCGAGAATTTGGCTGAGGAACAGCTTGGTCCGTTCACTCTGTGGATTATTGAAGAACTCTTCTGGCTCGTTCTGCTCCACGATCTGCCCGGCATCCATAAAAATAACGCGGTTTGCGACCTGACGAGCGAACCCCATCTCGTGCGTCACGCACAACATGGTCATGCCTTCTTCGGCAAGTTCGATCATGGTGTCGAGCACCTCTTTGATCATTTCCGGGTCAAGCGCCGAGGTAGGTTCATCGAACAGCATGATCCGGGGCATCATGCAAAGGCTGCGTGCGATAGCAACGCGCTGCTGCTGACCACCGGACAACTGACCCGGATACTTGTCAGCTTGCTCAGGAATCTTAACCTTTTCCAGGAAGTGCATCGCGCGCTCTTCAGCTTCCCTCTTGGGCGTTTTTCTTACCCAGATTGGCGCAAGTGTGCAGTTCTCCAGAATGGTAAGGTGCGGGAAAAGGTTGAAGTGTTGGAACACCATCCCCACCTCGGACCGGATCTTGTCGATGTTCTTCAGGTCGTTCGACAATTCGATCCCGTCGACAACGATCTTACCCTGCTGGTGTTCTTCCAGCGCGTTCAGACAGCGGATCAGAGTAGACTTACCGGAACCCGAAGGCCCCGCGATTACGATCCGCTCGCCCTGATTGACGGTTAGATTGATGTCCCGAAGCACGTGGAACGATCCGTACCACTTGTTCATTGCGTTGATTTCGATGGCGACCTCGTCGCTCACCTGCATTTTGGAGCGGTCGATTTCGCGGTCAATTGCAAGTTCAGACATGCGTTGAACTCCTTAACGATGATCGGTGGCAAGGCGACGCTCGAGCCACTGTGAATATTGAGAAATGCCGTAGCAGACGACAAAGAACAGAAGCGCGGCAAAACCCAGTAACTCCCAATAGACGCCGTTCCACTCGGTAGACGCCAGAATTGGGCCCCGGATCATGCCCACCAGGTCGAACATCGAGATGACCGAAACCAGTGTGGTGTCCTTAAACAGGCCAACAGCCACGTTCACGATACCAGGGATCGAGATTTTCAGCGCCTGAGGCAGAATGATCAGCCGCATTGCCTGCGGGTAATCAAGGCCCAGACTGTCTGCTGCTTCGTACTGCCCGCGCGGTAGGGCGGCCAGACCGCCTCGAATGACCTCAGCGATATAGGCTGCCGAAAACATGGTGATCATAATCACCACACGCAAGAACAGATCAACTGTGCTTTCCGGCGGGAAGAAATAAGCCAGCATCACCGACGCCACGAATAGCAGCGTGATTAGCGGCACGCCACGGATGAACTCGATGAAAATGACACTTACCCATTTGATTAATGGCATGTCTGATTGACGCCCAAGAGCCAGGGCAATGCCCAGTGGAATGGACAGCGACACACAGGTAACGCCAAGCATCATGTTCAGCATGAAGCCGCCCAGGTCACGGCTGGGAACAGCCGTCAGCCACGCGTTCTCGGAGGCTCCTTCGGGGATTAGCGCGCCGCCAACATTCCAGACGACCAGCGCGACAACGATTGCTCCAAAGAAACCTGCGGCGAAACTGTTCTTGCCAAACTTCTGGAACACAGCACCACCGGCAACACAGCCCAGCAGAGCCACGAGTGGAACCAAAATGGTGCCACCCCAGATCAGCCAGAAGGCCAAGAACGGGTAGAGCGCCGTGAACACCAGCATTTTGCGCGGCAAATCGAAGAATAGAACCGGCGCAAAGGCTACCAGCATCAGGATAAAGGCCAGATTTGGTCGCCAATAGGCATCAACGGGATATTTGAACCCGTAGATCAGTTGTGGCCAACGTTCAGTCAGCACCGCAAAACATGCGCCTGTCTTTCCATCCAGGATTTCTCGACACTCAGCCAACGAGTTAGCTTGCCAAACCCCGTTCAAGATCCACGGCAACGTGTTCTTGAGCAGAAGGTAAATCAGGATCAACGACAGAACGGTCAAGATAGTGTTCGTGACACCTGAAAACAGGTTTTCACGTAGCCACTTGACCACTCCGGTTTCTCGTGCCGGAGGCGGCGAAGGAGGAATTGTGCCTTCCGCCACGAATGCGATCGGGTTTGTTGTTTGATCGGCCATGGCTCAGCGCTCCTTCAACTTGACGGATGCGTTGTAGATGTTCATCACCATCGAGATCAGCAGCGAAGCTGTCAGATAGAAGAGCATCAATAGCAATACACACTCAATCGCGCGACCCGTCTGGTTCAGCGTGATACCGCCTAAGGTCGCAGTGATGTCGGCATAGCCAACAGCAATCGCCAGCGACGAGTTCTTGGTGATGTTGAGGTACTGAGATATCAGCGGCGGAATGATAACCCGCAACGCCTGTGGCAGGATCACAAGATTCATGACGCGCCCAGGACGCAGCCCCAAAGCAGCCGCTGCCTCTGTCTGACCTTTCGAGATCGCTTGGATGCCAGCACGGACGTTTTCCGCGATAAACGCGCCAGTATAAATCGAAAGAGCAAACCAAAGCGCGATAAGCGGACCGCCTACCTTAATACCACCGCTGAAATTAAAGCCTTTCAGCGCGGGAACGTCCCACGTGAGTCCCATTAGGAACATCAGGATGGCAAATGGGACCAGCCAAACAGCCAGATTCAAGATCATAGTCTTTGGCCGTTCACCCGTTTCTTCTTGCGTTTTTGTAGCGCGCCTGTCGATTTCACGGGTCGCAAACCACGACCCAACCAACACTGCCAGAACCAATAGCCAGTTCAATATAGTCGCGCCGAATAGGCCATTGGCAAATTCAGGCCGGGGAACATAAACACCACGGTTGGTGAAAGCAAACAGGTCAAACAGCATGCTGGAGGTCGGGTTTTCGCCCCGAAAGGCGCGAGGCCCCGGCAGCACCGCCGTCATGATCGTGAAAATGATGATGATCCAGATCAGAACCGGAATATTTCGGAAAATCTCGACGTAAATCGCCATCAGTTTTGAAACAAGCCAGTTATTCGACAGCCTCAGAACACCGGCGACCACGCCGAAAATCGTTGCTGTAATACAGGCTAGAAAGGCTACCAGCAGTGTATTTAGGATACCCACAACAGCCGCACGTCCGTGCGAAGACTGGCTATCATATTCTATCAAACGCTGGTTGATATCGTACCCGGAGGGATCCCCCAGGAACGAATAGGAAATGTTAAGGCCCGCGGCCCTCAGGTTCTGGATAAGGTTGTTGCCAAGATACCAGATACTAAGCGCAATAACGATGGCCGCGATCACCTGAAATGTTAACGAGCGATAGCGGGTATCGTTTATGAGCATCGACAACCGAAAATCAGCTTTCGGCGGGTCTGTCATGGTCGACATATTATGGAGTCCCCGTGGCTTGCGGATTCTTCTGTCTTGGCGGGGTTGACCCCACTCTGTATTTGTCCGCAGCTTTTAGTTACGAAAAGGGCGCAGGTTGCCCTGCGCCCTTTCCAATTGGTTTCTTAACGGAACGGCGGTGAGTACAGCAGGCCACCTTCGGTCCACTGCGCGTTCAGGCCGCGTGCCAGACCAATCGGCGTTTCCTCACCGATATTGGTCGCAAAGATTTCACCATAGTTGCCGCCGGCTTTGATGGCTTTTGCAGCCCAGTCGGCGTCCAGTCCAAGCATCTCGCCCAAGGTGCC
The DNA here is from genome assembly GCF_059612885.1 of Ruegeria sp. YKSD179. NCBI lineage: Bacteria > Pseudomonadati > Pseudomonadota > Alphaproteobacteria > Rhodobacterales > Roseobacteraceae > Ruegeria > Ruegeria sp. YKSD179. The sequence goes on from NZ_JBXWRL010000031.1 coordinate 31,643, forward strand.
TTCGGTACCCAGCAGACGGTTGACTTCTGGATTGTTGGTTCCAGCTGCCATCTCGTCAATATTTGCCGAGGTAACACCCAGCTCTTCAGCCGAGATCAACGCGTTCAGTGTCCAACGTACAACGTCGCCCCACTCGTGGTCGCCGTGACGGACCAGCGGGCCCAGAGGCTCTTTCGAGATGATTTCGGGCAGCAGTACGTGATCACCAGGGTTTTCGAACGTAGCGCGAGTCGCCGCCAGGCCCGAAGCATCAGTGGTGTAAACGTCACATGCACCAGCCAGATACTGTTGCTGCGCTTCTGCGTTTGTTTCGATTGGAACCGGCTCGTAGCTGATGTTGTTCGAGCGGAAGAAGTCCGCCAGATTCAACTCGGTGGTGGTGCCGGTCTGGATGCAGACGGTTGCGCCATCCAGTTCCTTAGCCGAGCTGACGCCCAGTGCCTTGGGAACCATGAAGCCCTGACCGTCATAATAGTTAACGCCGGTGAATTCGAATTTCAGATCGACGTCGCGGCTGAATGTCCACGTGGTGTTACGGGCCAGCATATCGATTTCGCCCGAAGCCAGCGCGGTAAAGCGTGTTTTACCGGTGGTTGGAACGAATTCCACAGCGCTGGCATCGCCCAGAACAGCAGCAGCAACTGCGCGACAAAGCGAAACGTCAAAGCCTTTCCACTCGCCATTTGCGTCTGGTGCCGCAAAGCCGACCAGACCAGTTGTAACGCCGCAGTTCAGCTTGCCGCGCGCTTTGACATCGTCCACGGTACCCGCCGCAGCTGCACCGGCAGCCAGACCGGCAATCGTTGCCGCGCCCAAGATTACGGATTTTTTCATTTTTACCTCTTCCTGATTTTCCGTCCCTTTCTAGGGACAGTTCGATCCGACATTTTCATGCCGGAAAGGTTATCCAAAAGGTGTCTCCCCTTTAGTGGCCTGAGTTTGGGCGCATTCATTGACAAACGTCAAGGGCAGGATCAAGTAAATCGATGAGTCAGAGGCACAGGTTTTTGTTGTCACGCACTAAAAACGCGCAACAAGGATCAAAAAGATAGATCAAAGAAGCGTTTGGCGTGCAAAAAGGCGGCCCTTTTTGTTTCCGATACCGCGTCTGCCTCATCATCATGACCCCATTGTTCTATCTGCCAAAGCTCGTCCAACCGGGAAATTGTCCAGATTTCCGATGCCTCGCGCCAGCCGTGTGCCGCCGCAAACCCCAGGATCAATGACCCCGATAAACTGACAAGATCGTGAAAAGCCGCCAGTTTGAAGGCATCCAGCGCATGGACTTTCTTCCGTAAGGTTTCAACAGCTTCAGTAGGTTGGGGCTGATGCAATACGCCAACTACCGGATACAGGCGAGCACCCAAGGTATCGGCCGCCCAGTCCAACGCTGGGTCCCATTGTTCAGCTTGGCGCATTTGCAGCGCCTCTGGATGCGTGGCGCGATAACAGAGCAAGTCCGAATCGCCATAATCGGCAAGCATGTCCGCTACTTCGGCATGTTGAATACGCACCTTATCGATTGCTGCATTGGCAGAACGGGTAAAAGGCATCGTGTTTGGATCCACGACCTTTTCTTGCGCATCCCATTCTTCGGCAACGGCTTGCGCCATAGCACTCGTGGGCAGTATTAGCCCTTCCTTTGCCGGGGTTCTGACACGCCGACCATCAAGCTCAACGGTGAACCCGTCTTCTGTCTGGACAACGACACTATCGGTCCAGAAACGTTTCGGTTTCCAATCGCTCATGCCATTTATTCCCAAATCTCGGCCAGCACACTCGGCAAAAGGTCAAAACTGTCGATCACAGAAACTGCTGCTGTAAGCGATGACCGATGGTGATACCCCCAACTGACGCCGATGCCAGCCACCCCAGCAGCAGACGCCATTTCCATGTCAAAACTGGTATCGCCAATCATTGAGGCGTTTTCCGCAGCGACTCCTGTTTCTGCCAGCGCTGTATTTATCATCGAAGGGTGTGGTTTCGACGGATGATGATCGGCAACCTGACGGGTCACGAAAAACCGTTCAAGATCATGTGCTTCCAATAAAGCGTCCAATCCACGCTGCGACTTTCCGGTTGCAACGCCCAGCAGGATTTCCGGCACTGAATGCAACGTCTCAATAACCTTGCGTGCTCCTGGATAAAGCGGTGAATTGGCTGCACCCTTCTCCAGCCTGTTCGCATGATAGGCTTGTTTGTATCCTTCAACCAGACGTTCCTGTACCTTTAGGGAATGTTCCGGCGCCAACTGGCTTATTGCCTGCGGCAATGACAAGCCCACAATCGACAGCGTCTCGGAGCGAGGCGGGGCGTTCAATGAAAGCGCCTCGAAACTTGCTGTCATGGCGGAAACGATGCTGCCTTGGCTATCGACCAGGGTGCCATCGACGTCAAACAGCACCAACCGCAACGGAGCGGTCATTGCAACTCCTCAAACGGGTCGTCCGCCGCTAGATCTTCGGTCCAGCCAAGTGTGTCCCAACTGCTTTTCATATGATCCGGCAGAAGGGCCGAGATGGTTATTGGCTTGTGTGACACCGGGTGTTCAAAGGACAGAGTCCGCGCATGGAGGTGCAGTTTTCGGCTGATAATTCCACCCAGTTGCGCACCCCAACCATCGCCTAGGTTCTCCTGGCCCGATCCTCCGTATTTCCCGTCACCGATTATTGGATGGCCAATAGCTGCCATGTGTGCCCGCAATTGATGCGTGCGGCCTGTTACAGGTTCCAATGCGACCCAAGCCGCACGACCCGCAACGCGGTAAAGAGTGGCATAAAGCGTATGTGCGCGCTTGGCACCCGAGGTGGTGTCAATTTCATTTAAGTGAACGGCGATCATCTTTTCGCCTTCACCTTGCTTACCGTGACCTGGAGCTTTAACCAGCCCAGTCTTGATCTCACCCAGATATGGTGTTGGGACCCCCGCAACTAGCGCCCAGTAAATCTTACGAGTATTGCGGTGGCGGAACGCGGCCGTCAGCCCTTTGGCCGCCTCTCGCGTACGCGCCATCAGCAAAACACCCGAAGTGTCTTTATCCAGCCGATGTACCAGGCGTGGGTTTTCTTCAAAACCGAATCTCAACGCTTCGGAAAGGCCATCGACATGGCGCGTTTGTCCGCTGCCGCCCTGCACCGGCAACCCGTGAGGCTTATTTAGCGCAAGAACGTGATCGTCTCGGTAGATCACGCAGGATTGGATCATCTTGGCATCAGACTCAGAAATTCTTTTTTTGGTTTCCGTCGGTTTGTGATCTGCATCAGGCAACGGTGGGATACGAACAACTTGACCCGTTTCCAATCGGGTCGAAGCCTTAACCCTGCCTCCGTCGACGCGCAATTCACCCTTGCGGCACATTTTTTCAATACGACCTTGGCCGACATGCGGAAACAATCGACGCAGCCAACGATCCAACCGCTGGTCGCTGTCTCCTTCTGCAACAGTGACGATTTGCACGCCAGTCATGCCATTGTCCCTTATTTCAAACGGCAAACGCGTTCGAATTGAATCTATAATATCCCGCACGGAAACACGCGCGTCTCTCGCCTGCATCGTTCAAAGAGTCAAGTCAGCCTTGATCAGAGTTCCGCTGCGCTCGCAACTTACCGAAATACTCCAGACGCTTCTTTAACTCGCGCTCAAAACCGCGTTCTACAGGCTGATACAGGACCGGGCGTTTCATATCGTCGGGAAAGTAGTTCTGACCGGAAAATCCGTCTTCGGCATCGTGATCGTAAGCGTACCCTTCCCCATAACCCTGATCTTTCATTAGGGACGTTGGCGCGTTCAATATATGCTTTGGCGGAGGTTCACTGCCCGACTGCTTTGCAAGCCGCGTCGCCGCCTTATAGCCCATATAGGCCCCGTTCGATTTCGGCGCCAAAGCCAGATAGATGAGTGCTTGCGCCAAAGCCAATTCACCCTCAGGAGAACCCAATCTTTCGTATGTCTCCCAGGATTGAAGGCAAATTGCCTGGGCTTGTGGGTCGGCAAGACCAATATCTTCAACCGCCATCCGGGTGATCCGACGCGCAAGGTATCTGGGGTCTTCGCCACCGTTCAGCATTCGGGCTAACCAATAAAGGGCCGCATCGGGGTCGGACCCTCGGACCGATTTATGCAGCGCCGAGATCAGATTGTAATGTTCGTCTCCAGACTTGTCATATTTGGCAGCCCTTCGCATCAAGCGCGTCGACAGGGCATCCGGATCCAGAGGCCTATCAACTGACCACGCCGCGATCTGTTCGATCAGATTTAGCAACGCGCGCCCGTCGCCATCTGCCATCTCTTGCAGCGCATCTCGCGCAGCCGGGTTCAGCGGCAATGCGCGTCCAAGTTCTTTTTCTGCCCGTTGCGTCAAACGTTCCAAATCCGCAAGACTCAAGCGTTCCAGAACCAAAACTTGCGCTCTGCTCAGCACCGCGGCGTTTAACTCAAACGACGGGTTTTCAGTCGTGGCCCCAACCAACAAGATCGTGCCATCTTCCATATGTGGCAGAAACCCATCCTGCTGCGCCTTGTTGAAACGATGTATTTCGTCGACGAACAACAATGTGCCTTGACCGTTTTGCCGGCGGATTTTCGCAGCCTCGAAAACCTTTTTCAGGTCTGGCACCCCTGTAAAAATCGCACTGATCTGAACAAAGTGCAGATCGGTTTCCTGCGCAAGAAGTCGCGCGATCGTGGTCTTCCCGACACCCGGAGGTCCCCAGAATATTAGGCTGGACAAACTACCCGCAGCCAACATGACGCCCAACGGTGCTTCTGGTCCAAGCACTTGTTCCTGCCCGATCACATCGCTCAGCGATTTTGGCCGCAACCTGTCGGCCAGCGGTCTATGCGGTTCTTCGGCAGGTTCGGACTTTCCTGTGTCGAATAAATCAGTCACAGATCACAACCGAAACCGAAGGGATAAAGAACGCCCGCCACGTTGAATACTCATGTTCAATCTGCGCCCAGGATCGGTCAAAGCGCTAACAACGTCGCCTGGGCGCTCCATTTCTGCGCCATTGATAGCATTCAGAACGTCGCCGACCCGCAAGCCAGCACGACCACCGTAAGGGCCGGGATCTACGACGACCACGCCTGTCTGCGAAAGAGCCAATCCAAGGCTCGTAATCATAACGGGATTTACTCGGGCAACTTTTAAACCGGGCAATACAGTTTTGTCGTCAAGAGAGATTTCTTCTGCCGCTGGCTTGTCCGGAGCCTCAATCAGGTCTACTTCAACTTCTCCGCTCACGCCGTCCCTTAGTCGCGTTAAGATGGATGTTCCACCAACACCCGATACAGACATGCGGAATTTCATTTCAGCGGGGGAGTTGACCTCATCCCCATCGACATGGGTCACCACATCACCTACACGCAACCCTGCGTCAGCCAGTGGGCTGAGAATGTGTAAATCGGATATGACCACGCCTTGTGGGATAGTAATGCCCAGCGACTCGGCGATATCTGCGCTCATGTGTTGCCCGGCCATACCAGCCCACGGGCTGACAAAGTTCGAATTGCCAGCACGTGCCTGTTTCAGAAATTCAGCAACCAGATTGGCAGGTATGGCAAAACCAATACCATTCGAACCACCGGACCGCGTTAGGATCGAGGTATTAATTCCGATCAGTTTCCCATTCACATCGATCAAAGCACCACCGGAGTTGCCGGGGTTAATTGCAGCGTCGGTCTGAATGAAATAGCCGCGCGCGTTACCGGTTGCGGTTCCTGTCCGTGCCAAACCAGAGATAATGCCTGAGGAAACCGTCTGCCCCACCCCGAATGGATTGCCAATTGCCAACGCCAACTCGCCCACTTCCACATGATCCGAGTCGCGCATTATTAGGTAAGGAAGGCTATCAGCTTGCTCCAATCTCAAGATGGCGATGTCGCTTTCTTCGTCTCCCAGCACCACTTTAGCCGAAAACTCGCGCCTGTCCGTGGTGACCACGCGGATTTCCGTGGCAGATCCGACGACATGATAGTTCGAAACGACAAATCCGTCTTCGGTCAAAATTACTCCAGAACCCAGCGAATTTTGAACACGAGGCCTTGGGGCGCCAAAATCACGGCCAAAAAACTCTTGAAAGAACGGGTCTGAAAAGAAAGGGTTTGCACCTCCCTTCCGCACGATTTTTGCGTAGATATTGACAACGGCTGGTGCTGCTTGCTTGACGACAGGCGCGAAACCCAAGGAAATTTCGGACTGCGTCTGCGGTACTCGGGTTTCTGCCGTGGCCATAGTGGCGCATGCCAATGACAAAACAATAAGTGTCGCGCGAAACATGGATACCTCAACCGATATTGTTCAGGTGGATATGCGCTCCACAGGCCATTAATGCAAGCGAGGACAACCGATGGGCGCGCACCGGAAGCCGCGGTTCATGACAGCGACGCTGGCCTCAACAACTGAATTCACACAACCGATTTTAGTCCAGCACAACCTATGATGTTGCAAGCAGCTGACAAAGGTCTCTTACGTTTCTGAATTTCAGCTTATTCAACCGGTGACCAATCTGGGCCCGGATCATAGGTCGAAATTTCAGCTGTTAAGTTAAGCGTATCCGGGCCGAAGTCGGCCTCGTAAACGACCCCGTTTTCACCAACCAGGAACGAGTGGACACCCGTTTCACCATATTCAGACGGGACCGCCAGCAGTGCGTGCCCAGCCAAAAACAAGTCGCCGACGTAATAGGAATAAGCCCCACCAGGAGCGTTTGGTCCCTGACCTTGCAAGATTGTATAATAGTAACCAAGGAAGGGTTCAGCTTCATAGTCGGCCTCGCCATCGCTCCACCCTGAGGCCGCAGCACGGGCCAGTGCTGCTCCCACGAAACTATCTTCCTCAGGCCAGAACAGCCCGTTTCTTTCCCCTGGATCGGCGATGATAGTTCGTGCAAACTCCATAACTCCATCACCGTTATGATCGACCAACCGGAACGCAGCCTGAAGATCGACATAAGCCTCAAGCAAGTCGATAACCTCGAGTTCGTTCAAACCGATCTCACGGGCGGACAGTTCTTCGACCCCGGCTTCGAGATCGAATTGCCATCTGTTTTCAACTCTTGAAATTGGGATCGGGAAGGGCCAACTGTCTTCACCCAGCAGAAGAACTACCCCTTCACCCTCGGGCTGAAAGCGGTACCCTTCGGCGTACATTTCAAGCACTTCCTGCCTTGTTTCCCGCTCTTCCACAGGTTCACCCGTGCCAATCAATTCTTCAGCTTCGGACCCAAAAATCTCCAGAAGTTTTTCTTGATCGCTCGCCCTCAACGCTTCGACAAATGCGTCCAGAGCTGTCTGCGGGGTATCAAACCGAGCTCCATCCGACAGCGCCGGGCCAGCGGCGGCGACAAGGAGCAAAATAGAAAAAAACGACTTACGCATCTTACCGTCTCCGCTTTCCTTTGGCCGCGTGCCCACGTTTGGACGCACTATGTGTTCTGCTACCCGACGCTTTTTTCTTCATCGCCTGCCCCTTGGATGCCGAAGGTTTACGTTGCGGCGCCGCCGCTTTCTTTACTGGCGGTTTCTGAGCGGTCTTTGGTCTTTGCGCCACATTCTTTTTCCCGGCATCTGGCCGTTGTTTGGTGCGATCAATAGCTTGTTGTTTGGCCACAGCCTTATCGCGGTCAACATTGCCTCGATTAACCTGCGGCAGGTTACCGTTTCCATCTGCCCGATTGGCAAGCGCACCACCTGCCACCGCACCAGCGCCTGCTCCAACCGCAGCTGCCGCCGCCCGGTCTCGCGCGGCTCCATCTCTGCTGATATCTGCGGCTCCGGATTCTCGGCTCAATTTGGCACGCAACTCATCTGTGCGCCCCTCAGGGCGGTTGACTGGCAGATCGCTACGACCGCCTTCGGGTCTTTTATGATCCGCGATCTTGTTGCGCGCCTGTTGTTGACGATCCGGATCGGGTTGCCACCCATTCTTTGTTCGGTCGCCCAAGTCTATGTCATTACCGATGTTGACGTTTCCATCGACGTCTATGTCGATGTCTGGGTTTCTGTAGATAGGACCACCGTCCCACCCCCCGCAATTTCGGCATCCCCAATAATCATACCAATCGTCGTCATCGTCAAAAATCTCATCAATCAACGCCACGGTGCCGAAGGTCAGCAAAGTCGCGCCCAGTACATCTCCAGCCGAAGGCCCTGTGTAGACGGTCTCTGGGTTGTATTGGGGCACATAGACCGTTTCGGTGTTTGTGGGTGTGATTACGACTGTTTCATCTTCGGCCACTTCGACGGTTTGCTCAGGCCCTGAAACCAATGCACCGCTGTCGATTGCCTGATCCCGCATCACCTGAACTGCGTCCAACACGTCATCTGACTGGGCCAGCATGGCGGTACCTACCGTTTCGGTCCAATCAATATGCGTTGCCATTTGTCCAACGACTTCGGGAAAAGCTGTCGCTAAGACAGCTACAGAAGGATCCCATCCCATCGCTTCTATTTCAGGTTCCAGTTCTGCAGGGTCACGATCAGCGTTATCAAGCAAATAGCGCTCGGCCTTGACAATCTCCAATGGCTGCGTGGCGGCGACAAAGATCTGTATTAGCAACGTGTCGGGGTAAAGAGCCACCGGGGCGACTAAAGTTTGCAGTTCGGCATCTGTCAAAAGATCAGATGGCGCTGCTTCAACGTTGTCGGATTCTTCTTGCGCATAAAGGGCACTAGATGCGCCGATACTGAGCGCAATTATTAAACATCTGAACATATTGCGATCCCTCAATTTCTTGAAGGATCACTCAAATTCTCGATTCTGGCAACAGGACGACAGTAAGCCTTAGGCACCTGAAAAAACAAAAAGACCCCGCGATTAAAACGCAGGGGCCTTCTGATCGTGCCAGGTTCTATTACTCTTCGTCAGCCGCCTCTTCCGCAGCGACGCGTGCTTTGTCAGCAGCACCCTTGGCGTCCAGATCACGATCAACGAACTCGATGATCGCCATTGGGGCCATATCGCCATAGCGGAAACCAGCCTTCAGGATGCGGACATAGCCGCCCTGACGCTCGGCGTAACGAGGACCAAGAACTTCGAACAGCTTTGCAACGTCCTTATCTTCCTTCAGCTGCGACGCTGCCTGCCGACGGGCATGCAAGTCGCCGCGTTTGCCAAGGGTGATCAGTTTTTCAACGATCGGGCGCAATTCCTTAGCTTTGGGAAGAGTCGTCTTGATCTGCTCATGTTCGATGAGAGAACCGGCCATGTTCGCAAACAGAGCTTTTCGGTGCTCGTGAGTACGATTCAGGCGGCGATAACCACGTGCGTGACGCATTTTTTAGTTCCTTCTTTCAATTTTGCTTTGTCTGGCCGGCGATGCGTGTCACCGGCTCTCCTTGGGGCGGAAGTGCCCAGAACGTCCCCGGCAACCCGGGCATAGGCGAAGACGCGCTTAAAACGCGTCTTCGAATTTCTTGGCCAGATCCTCGATGTTGTCGGGCGGCCAGTCTTCGACATCCATACCGAGGTGCAAACCCATACCGGAAAGCACTTCCTTGATCTCGTTTAGCGATTTGCGGCCGAAGTTCGGAGTGCGCAGCATCTCGGCTTCGGTCTTCTGGATCAAATCGCCGATGTACACGATGTTGTCGTTCTTCAGACAGTTCGCCGAACGGACCGACAGTTCAAGTTCGTCCACTTTCTTCAGCAGCAGCGGGTTAAATTCCAGACCATCATCTTCATCTTGGCGACCGGCTGCCTCTGGTTCGTCAAAGTTGACAAATATCGACAATTGGTCTTGCAAAATACGCGCGGCAAAGGCCAAAGCATCTTCTGGAGTGATCGATCCATCGGTATCGATCTTCAGGGTCAACTTGTCATAGTCCAGAACCTGCCCTTCGCGGGTAGGCTGAACATCATAGGCAACCTTTTTGACCGGAGAGTAGATCGCATCGATCGGGATAAGACCGATGGGAGCATCCTCGGGTTTGTTCTTTTCGGCTGAGACGTAACCCTTGCCAGTGTTGACAGTCAGCTCCATGAACAGGTCCGCACCATCATCCAAGTGGCAGATGACGTGATCGCGGTTCAAAACCTCGATTCCAGCGCTCTCGCTGATGTCGCCAGCAGTGACAACGGCAGGGCCTTTAGCATTGATCGACAGGCGCTTGGGACCTTCGACTTCCATACGTAGGGACACGCCTTTTAGGTTCAGGATGATGTCGGTGACGTCTTCACGCACACCCGCAACCGACGAAAACTCGTGCAAAACGTTGTCGATCTGGACACTTGTGATAGCGGCACCCTGTAGCGAGCTCATCAATACACGACGCAGTGCGTTGCCCAAAGTCAGACCAAATCCACGCTCCAACGGCTCGGCAACCAGAGTCGCCTGACGCGCAGGATCATTACCCGGTTTACCGTCAAGCTGGGTCGGTTTGATCAATTCTGCCCAATTCTTATGGATCATGTAATCCCTCCATTCCTGTCCGCGCCCCATGACCAACAAGGTGCAGACGCCCGAGGTTTAAAATGACGTGCTGGGGCCGTGCAAAAACACAGCCCCAGCTCTGTTCAAAATCACTTAGACGCGGCGACGCTTTGGCGGGCGACAACCGTTGTGAGCGATTGGGGTCACGTCGCGGATCGACGTGATGTTGAAGCCCACTGCAGCCAACGCACGCAACGCAGATTCCCGACCAGAGCCAGGCCCCTGCACTTCGACTTCCAGCGTCTTGACGCCGTGTTCCTGCGCCTTTTTCCCTGCATCTTCTGCAGCCATCTGGGCAGCATAAGGTGTCGACTTTCGCGAACCCTTGAACCCCATTGTGCCGGCAGACGACCACGAAATGGCGTTGCCCTGTACGTCCGAAATCAGGATCTTGGTGTTGTTGAACGTCGAGTTCACATGGGCAACGCCCGATGCGATGTTCTTACGCTCTTTACGCTTTACGCGTGTCTTATCACGTGCCATCTATCAGACCCTCCCTTATTTCTTCTTACCAGCGATGGCCTTTGCGGGGCCTTTGCGGGTACGGGCGTTGGTGTGGGTACGCTGACCGCGAACCGGCAGGTTACGGCGATGACGCAGACCGCGATAGCAGCCCAGATCCATCAGGCGTTTGACGTTCATTTGAACTTCTCGACGCAAGTCACCTTCAACAGTGTAGTTAGCGTCGATATGTTCACGGATGGCCAAAACTTCGGCGTCCGAGAGTTCGTTGACACGGCGAGCCGTGTCGATACCGACGGCTTCGCATATTGCGTTAGCCGAGGTGTTGCCGATACCGGTGATATATGTGAGGGCGATAGGTACCCGCTTGGCAGTCGGGATGTTTACGCCGGCAATACGTGCCACGTGTCACTTTCCTTTTGTTGCGGTTCCGTAACTCCAGAACCTTTTTTCACAACACTTGACCTTGGCAGTGAGGCCAGAGAGTCCAGCATTTGTACGAGGTAGTAGAGGCGCACCAGACGAATCCCGCACGCGACGATGATTCCCTAAGGGATGAGGGTCGATATGGGCTTTTGATCGCGTCGTCAAGCCCATTTTCCAACCATAGATACACTAGGCGTCCAGAACCCCTGCAATTGCATCTTGAACTTGCGCGATCTCACCCAGACCATCGACCCTGGAGAGCTGACCTTTGGCATAATAATATCCAATCAGCGGTGAGGTTTTCTTGTAGTATTCCATAAGCCGCGTCTTTAGGCTCTGCTCGTTATCGTCAGCACGACGTTTGAAGTCGTTTTCCTTACCGCAATTCGTGCAACGTCCGTCGGCCGGGATGGGTTTGGTTTTGTCGTTGTAGACCTCACCGCAACCGCCACAGGTGGATCGCGCCGTGATACGCTCAACCAATGCAGCGTCGTCGACTTCCATTTCGATTACGGCACCCAGACTGTTGCCAGTACTTTCGAGCAATTCACCCAATGCATCTGCTTGCGCCAGTGTCCGGGGAAATCCATCGAAGATAAATCCGCCCGACGCGCCCTGATCCAGCTTTTCACGAATAAGCCCAATGACGATTTCATCAGTGACCAATTCTCCTTTGGCCATTACCTCCGCCACGCGGTTGCCCATCTCTGTGCCGCTGTCTTTTGCTTCGCGAAGCATGTCGCCCGTGCTTAGCTGTACCATACCGCGCGTTTCAACCAGATGCCGCGCCTGCGTGCCTTTGCCCGCGCCCGGCGGGCCCAACAGAATGATATTCATCGCCGAGCGGGTCCCTTTCTGCCGCGTCTTTTGCTTTTACCGCGCAGCTGGGACTTTTCTATAAGACCTTCGTATTGATGCGCCAGCAAATGGCTCTGCACCTGTTGGATCGTGTCCATAGTCACAGAGACAATGATCAGAACCGACGTGCCGCCGAAATAGAACGGAATGGCAAACTGACCTCGCAGAATTTCCGGTAGAAGACACACCGCCGCCAGATAGGCCGAACCCAGAACCAGAACGCGGTTGACCACATATTCAAGATATTCCGAAGTTTTCTTTCCTGGGCGAATACCGGGAACAAATCCATTCTGCTTTTTCAGGTTATCAGCCACATCGTCCGGCTTGAATGACACGTTGAACGTGTAGAAATAGGCAAAGAAGACTATCATCGTCGCAAAGAACAACAGATACAGCGGTTGACCCGGACCAAAGTTAGCCAACAGCCACGACATGAACGGCCCATTCGTGGCGCCGGATGAGAAGGTTGAGATAGTCACCGGCAAAAGAAGCAATGAACTTGCAAAGATCGCCGGGATTACACCTGCAGGGTTTACTTTGACCGGAAGGTGGCTCGAGCCGCCCTCGTACACTTTCATACCTGCCTGGCGACGGGGGTACTGGATGTGAATTTTGCGCAGCGCCCGTTCCATGAACACAACGAATGTAATCACGGCGATTACCATGATTATTACGCCGACGATTACCGCCGGACTGATCGCGCCGCTGCGACCGCTGGCAAAAAATTGCGCCAATGCCGCCGGAACTTCTGCAATGATTCCAACGAAGATGATCAGAGAGATACCATTACCTATACCGCGCGCCGTGATCTGCTCACCCAACCACATCAGGAACATTGTGCCGCCGACCAGTGTGATCATCGTAGAGAAACGGAAATACAGCCCAGGATCGGTGGCCAGATCGCCGGATTCCAGCGAGACAGCCAAACCGTAGGCTTGGACCGTAGCCAACGCTACGGTGCCAAAACGCGTGTATTGGTTGATTTTCTTGCGCCCTTGCTCGCCCTCTTTCTTGAGTTGTTCGAGGGCCGGAACCATAGAAGTCAGCAGTTGAACGATGATCGAAGCCGAAATGTAGGGCATAATACCAAGGGCAAAGATACCCATCCGCCCAAGCGCCCCGCCGGTAAACATCGAAACCATGCCGCCGATGCCCTGCCCCGCCTGCTCCATGAATTCGCGCAAAGCTTGCCCGTCAATGCCAGGTACCGGAATGAAGGTGCCAAGGCGGTAGACAATCAACAATCCCAGCGTGAACAGGATGCGGTTGCGCAGATCGGTGGCTTTGCCAAGGGCAGACCAGCTCGCGTTGGCTGCCATTTGTTCTGCTGCTGATACCATAAATCGGTCTCTCTTATGTAAACGCCGCCCGGAACCGTTTTCCGGCTCGGGCGGCGTCTTGGAAAACTCTGAAGTCTATGTAAGCGGCCCGGACGCCACTCACAAGCGCTTACTCTGCCGCAGCAGCTTTTGTGACTTTCAGTGAACCGCCCGCTTTTTCAACTGCCTCAACGGCAGATTTCGAAGCTCCGGTCACTTCCAGGTTCACCTTCGCGTTGATTTCACCCTTTGCCAGAACCCGGACACCGTCCAGTTTGCGGCGTACGAGCCCGGACGCAACCAAAACGTCTTCGGTAATTGCTGATTTGACGTCCAGTTTGCCAGCGTCGACAAATTTCTGGATCAGGCCCAAGTTGATTACAGCGAATTCCTTCCGGTTCGGCTTGTTGAAGCCACGCTTTGGTAGACGCTGATAAAGCGGCATCTGGCCGCCTTCATAACCATTGATGGCGACACCTGACCGGGATTTCTGGCCTTTGATACCACGGCCACCCATTTTACCTTTGCCGGAACCGGGACCACGGCCAACGCGGGTGCGTTTTGGTGTGGCGCCGGGATTGTCGCTCAATTCATGCAGTTTCATTTCGCTTCTCCTTGGCCGGATGTGACCCCCGAAGCGTGATGGGTCAAACACGGCATTTTTTGATTTTGATTCTCGCGGACACAATGCCACCGCAGCCCGATACAGCTTCGTGCCGTCTGTTGCAAGGTTTCTTGTAAATTTCAAACATTCAGCAACCATCTCGTGGTTGCCAAACCCGCAAATACCAGAGGCGCCACAGGGCGCCTCAGTTTCAGTTCCAAATTAAAGCGCTATACAGCTTCATTGTATTTACGAGAAATAAACCTGCTCGCGCGCGATGTCAGCTATGTCACACCTACGCAAACCAATGTCATCCAGTTCCCGGTCGGACAAGCGTTGGAGCTCGTTATAGGTGCGGTGGTACTCGATTGCCTTGGTGCGAGTTTCTTTCAAACCTTCGACAAACTTCGCAATTCGCGCACTCAGGTTGAAACCGCCATGTGCTAGTGCAGTTGTGTGTGCCATATCTCTATTCCTTACTTTGACCAGGGCGTATTCCCCGGTGTTTTCTCTATGTGTTCCTTTGGGGACAAAGCTCAGATAGGTGCGGCAGGTAACGCTAACAACGATATTTTAGGTCTAGCCGATATGCATTGAGTGAATGGCTGATCAACAAAAGATATGATCGGCGATCGATTATGGATTGCAATTAGATTGGGTTGTTGCAGTTCGCCTGAGTCCTGTTATTCACTGCGTATTTGGTTTGGGTGTGCGATTTTGCGGCCGTAAAACTTCTGAAAGGGTTTGATTTGAAAATTCAGCGCGTTGTCAGTGACGCAAAGGGGCGCAGCGATGCCGTGTCCTTCAATGGACTTGCTTACGTTGTTGCCTATGACCCCAACGCCGCCAGCGGGATCGAAGCGCAAACTCGAAACAGCTTACAATTTCTTGACGCAAAACTCGCAGAAGTAAGAAGCAACAAAGAGGCGCTTCTACAAGCAACAGTGTACCTGAGCGACATGAAAATGAAGGCTGACATGGACGAAATTTGGTGTGAGTGGATTGGCACGTCTAAAAATTGGCCCCAAAGAGCATGCGTCGGAGCCGACCTTGGTGACGATGTGACGCTGATAGAGATCGTGGTAATAGCAGTACAAAAGCCGGAAGCGCTCTAACACGCTGTTCTGGGTCTTTAACTTTTACAAGAAACCAATACATTTAGCAGGCTTTATTTTAAACCGAAAAAGCGCCCCCAGCCGAACCGGAGGCGCTTTTTTGGCATTTCGTTTTTGAATCGATCAACCGCGTTCTTCGACGATCTCTACCAGATGTGGAATCTTGTTGATCATGCCGCGGACCGAAGGTGTATCTTCCAGCTCACGGGTCTTGTGCATCTTGTTCAGACCCAGACCGATCAGAGTTGCACGCTGTTCGGCGGGACGGCGGATCGGAGAACCGATCTGCTTGACGACGATGGTTTTTGCCATGGGTCGCTCTCCTTACGCTTCAGCTTCAGCAGCAGGTGCTTCGGCCGCCGGGGCTTCTTCCCGCTTGGGCAGGATGTCAGCAACCTTTTTGCCACGACGCGCAGCAACCGAACGCGGGCTCTGCTCTTTTTGCAGACCGTTAATGGTTGCGCGGATCATGTTGTACGGGTTTTGCGACCCCAGCGACTTGGAAACAACGTCCTTGACGCCCAGCATTTCGAACACAGCACGCATCGGACCACCTGCGATGATGCCGGTTCCTTCAGGTGCGGTGCGCATAACCACTTTACCGGCGCCATGACGACCTTCGATATCGTGGTGCAAAGTCCGACCTTCGCGCAGTTGCACACGGATCATCTGACGCTTGGCCTGCTCAGTGGCCTTGCGGATGGCTTCAGGTACTTCTTTCGCTTTCCCTTTTCCAAAGCCCACACGACCTTTCTGATCGCCGACCACCACCAGAGCGGCGAAGCCAAAGCGCTTACCACCTTTTACGGTTTTAGACACACGGTTGATTGCGACCAGTCGATCGGCAAATTCCGGTGCTTCTTCACGGTCGCGGCCTCGGCCCCGACGGTTTTCACGTTCTGCCATCTGGCATCCCTTTTCTCTAGAGGCGCATCAGCGCCGTTTTATTCAATCCAAGTGAGCCCCGACTGCTGCCGAAGCCCCCGGATCATCGGGGCGGATCGAAACCCGCCCGCAAGTCTTAGATCTTCAGACCACCTTCACGCGCAGCGTCGGCGACAGCCTTCACTTTGCCGTGGAATAGGAAACCACCACGATCGAAATAGGCTTCTTCGACGCCAGCTTTCTTGGCACGCTCGGCGATCGCTGCGCCCACTTTGGCGGCCGCTTCGACGTTGTTCTTGCCAACAACACCCAGATCTTTTTCCAGGGTCGAGGCGGAGGCCAGCGTCACGCCACGTACGTCGTCGATCAACTGAACGGAGATGTTCTTGTTTGACCGATGCACAGACAGACGCGGCCGACCCGCGTTGACTTTGCGAAGTTTGTTCCGAACGCGCAGGCGGCGCTTCAGAAACAGGGTTCTTTTGCTGTTTGCCATTGTTTGCGTCCTTACTTCTTTTTGCCTTCCTTGCGGAAGATGAACTCGCCCTTATAGCGGATGCCCTTGCCTTTATACGGCTCGGGGCGGCGCCAATCGCGGATTTTTGCGGCAACTTCACCAACTTGTTGTTGGTCGATACCTTCGACAACAATCTCGGTTTGCTTCGGTGCCGTAATGGTCACGCCGTCCGGAGCAACGAAATCAACGTCGTGGCTGTAGCCAAGGTTCAGCTTCAAGGTATTGCCTTGCATCTGCGCCCGGTAACCAACACCCTGAATTTCAAGTTCCTTCTTGAAGCCGTTGGTCACGCCTTCAACAAGATTTGCGACCATAGTGCGGCTCATGCCCCACTGTTGGCGCGCGCGCTTGGACATGCCGCGCGGATCGATCTTGACCACGTTGTCTTCAACTGACAGCGTCACATCGTCGGTGGCGGTGAAGCTGCGGGAGCCTTTCGGGCCCTTCACTTCGATGGTCTGGCCGGACACAGTGGCGGTAACACCGCTGGGTAACTCGACCGGTTTTTTACCAATACGAGACATTGCAGACCTCCTTAGAAGACGGTGCAGAGCACTTCGCCGCCAACATTGTTGGAGCGAGCGTTTGCGTCCGACATCACACCTTTCGGAGTGCTGACAATCGACACGCCCAGACCCTGACGGACCTGCGGGATGTCATTGACGCCCATGTAAACACGGCGACCGGGCTTGGAAACCCGCTTCAGTTCGCGAATGACAGGGGTGCCTTCGTAGTATTTCAGGCTGATTTCGATGGCTGGATGACCGTTTTCACCGGTCGTCTTTTCATAGCCACGGATATAACCTTCGTCCGCCAGCACGTCCAAAACCCAACCGCGCAGCTTTGAAGCCGGGGTAGAAACAGTGGACTTTCCGCGCATTTGCGCATTGCGGATACGGGTGAGCATATCGCCGATAGGATCGTTCATATCAATCTCTCCCTTACCAGCTCGATTTCACCATGCCGGGGATCTGACCAGCAGAACCCAGCTCGCGCAGCGCGATACGGCTGACCTTAAGCTTACGGTAATAAGCGTGGGGACGACCGGTCAGCTGACAGCGGTTGTGCAGACGGGTAGCCGAGCTGTTGCGCGGCAGTTTCGCCAGTTTCAGACGCGCTTTGAAACGCTCTTCCATCGGCTTGCTCTCGTCATTAGCGATTTCTTTCAGCTCGGCACGCTTTGCGGCATATTTGGCCACCAGGCGTTCGCGCTTTTTCTCGCGTTCGATCATTGCTTTCTTAGCCATGTCTCAATCCTCCCGGCGCTTATGCGTTGAACGGCACGTTGAAATGCTTCAACAGTGCCTTTGCTTCAGCGTCGGTTTTCGCTGTGGTGGCAATTACGATATCCAGGCCCCAGACCTCGTCGACTTTGTCGAAGTCGATTTCAGGGAAAACGATGTGCTCTTTCATGCCCATGGCAAAGTTGCCACGACCATCGAAAGAAGGCTTAACACCGCGGAAGTCACGAACACGCGGCATCGCGATGGTAATTAGACGATCCAGGAACTCGTACATCCGGTCGCCGCGCAGGGTAACCTTGGCACCCAGCGGCATATCTTCGCGGACGCGGAAACCCGCGATCGACTTTTTCGCTTTGGTGGATACAGCTTGCTGGCCAGCAATCGCCGTCAAGTCTTCGACCGCAGCTTTCGCTTTTTTCGAGTCTTTGACGGCTTCAGCACCACAACCGATGTTCAGAACAATTTTTTCCAGCTTGGGAAGCTGCATGTCGTTCTTGTAACCGAACTCTTCTTTCAAAGCAGGACGGATGGTTTCGGCATACTGAGTTTTCAAGCGCGGGGTGTAGTTTGCGGTGTCAAGCATCGATTACATCTCCCGTTGTCTTAGCAAAACGAACCTTCTTTTCGCCTTCCATGCGGAAACCGACACGGGTTGCTTTACCGTTCTTGTCCAGCAGCGCCAGGTTCGACAAGTCGATCGGCAAAGCCTTGGGAAGGCGGCCACCTTGGCTGTTCTGCGTCTGGCGTGTGTGGCGAATGGCAATGTTGATACCGTCGACAACGGCCTTACCGGCCTTTGGGTCAACAGAGGTTATGGTTCCCTCTTTGCCCTTGTCCTTACCGGCCAACACGACAACTTTGTCGCCTTTGCGGAGTTTAGCAGCCATGATTACAGCACCTCCGGGGCAAGCGAGATGATTTTCATGAAGTTCTTGCCACGCAATTCACGAACAACGGGGCCAAAGATACGGGTACCGATCGGCTCGTTGTTGTTGTTCAGGATGACGGCGGCGTTGCGATCAAAACGGATCGCTGTGCCGTCTTCGCGACGGACTTCTTTAGCGGTGCGTACGACGACGGCCTTGCGGACGTCACCTTTCTTTACGCGACCGCGTGGGATGGCTTCCTTCACCGAGACGACGATAACGTCGCCAACAGAAGCGTATTTACGCTTGGAACCACCCAGGACCTTGATGCACTGAACTCGGCGTGCGCCAGAGTTGTCAGCGACATCCAGATTGGTCTGCATCTGGATCATGTGGTTTCTCCCGACCTGTGGGGGCTGGTCTAGTTAGTTCCCCCAGGGTTTCGACAAATGGAAAAGCTCCGGACGCCCTAAGCTTCCAGAACCTCCCAACGTTTCGTCTTCGATTTCGGCGCGCATTCGATAATGCGGACTGTATCGCCGACTTTGAAGGCGTTCCTTTCATCGTGAGCCCTGTATTTTTTGGACTTACGAATGGTTTTCTTCAGAACCGGATGCGTAAAGCGGCGCTCGACTGATACGGTTACGGTCTGTTCATTGGCGTCGCTGGTCACGGTGCCTTGCAGAATACGCTTGGGCATCTGATTACTCCTCGGATGCCGCAGCAGCGGCCTTTTCGTTCAGAATGGTTTTGACACGGGCAGCATTGCGGCGGGCCGCTTTGATACCGGCTGTGTTTTCCAGCTGACCGGTTGCCTGTTGAAAGCGCAGGTTAAAGCTTTCTTTCTTCAGGTTGGCCAGTTCCTCGCGGAGCTGGTCCGGGGTCTTGTCACGCAGTTCTTGGGCGTTCATCGCCTTTTTCCTTTGCTCAAAACACCAGAAGGCCCCCTTACAGGGTCACCTTTGACCTGGTGGATGAATGATAGACATACGAATCGCCCGACAACGCCGGGAGACCGCAGGATGCCGCCGTATAAGGGTTTGGGGTGAGTGTGGCAAGGGAAAGTTTCAGCCTTTTGCTTCGATGGGCTTTCCCGCCCATCGAAGACAATTAAGCTTAGACTACGATTTCCAAGGGATCGAGATAAAGTTCACCTTCAAACTCTATCGCGATCGAGTCGAATTCGTTCTTTGACGCCAGCTCTGTTTCAAATCTGACAGGGCCTTCGAAAATGACCCTGTCGCATGCGTCAGGAAGGGTCGCAATCAATTCGACAAGCCTGGTTTTCCCCGTAATTCCAAAAGGTCCTTTGTCATCAAAGGTGAACTCGTAATTTAAGCATGGCGCTATAATATTTACGATCGCAATCAATCTGGGAGGTTGAGGCGGTTGCGCGTTTATCCATGCTGAAACTGAATTTATTTCGATGCCAGACCCGGGCGGGGGTAAGGCTGTGTCCGCCGCAGAAGCAATAATGTCGTTTGAAAAGCTCACTATTCTTTTAGAGCCCGTTGCTACCACGTCACCATCGACTGTCACAAATGCAAGGACGGTGGTTTTGCCAATCGTTTGCGGCAGCCATCTTACTTTGAAGGTCAAAACTTGAGGGGCTTGAATACAGGGACCATCCGTCGATTTTATCGCCAATGTGATCGGCTCAACTTCCGGAAGGGTATATTGATCCGGAGGTGCCCCAGCAGATGCTCCGACCTTTGCATAGCACCCGGTAGGTACGACTACTGTTGCCTCGACATCATACGACTTTAGGTTTGGGTTAATCTTGATCGACAATTGTGGCTTAAAAAATTCCATTCCAATTCTCCGTAATAAACACATAAAAAGTGCATACAGATTATCACGAAACTGTTTCGAGAAAAGCTCTCGTTTAAATTGCAAGACTGGGTGACAGAGAAAATGCGCAGTGCGACCGTCTAAAGGCGCGCTTATTCCCACTTATAATTAAAGCTCACGGAAATCCGCTCTTCTTCGGCCATGTTCATCGGCACCTCGTGGCGCAGCCAGCTTTCCCACAGCAGAACTTCACCCACCTGCGGCTGCATGTAGATGAACGGCCGCAAGTCCCGCCGCGCGCCCTTCAGACGAGTCGGCGCGGCCATCATGCGGCCCGAGCGGGGGTCTTCCAGTTTCAAAGCACTTGTTCCTTCGGGCATCGCCACATAGGTCGTGCCTGAAATCACGCTGTGCGGATGAATGTGGCTGGAATGCATTCCGCCTTCGGGCAGGATGTTGATCCACAAATCCTCAAGCTTTAACTTTCCTTCGCCCAGATCAAACTCCAAATCCTTGGCGAATGCGGCGACGTGCCGGTCCAGTGATGCAACCAGATCTGTGAAGATCGGAAACCGCCAAGGCAAATCCGTCAGAGACGCATAACTTGTATATCCGGGATAACCGTTCTTCTCGCACCATTCTTGCCCGGCCTCGTCATCCTCAGCGATGACAAGACAGGAACTTTCCAACTCTTCCTTGTCGATCTTGGGGTCGAATTCAGACAAAGCTGCGCGATAGAGACGGGTAACGAAGAGTGATTCAATTTGTGCCATGAGCCGGGCATAACCCAGCCCCTTCACCAACGCCAGTCAATGTAGCTGCGTTTACGTGTTTATGGGCCCTTTACCGCAGCGCGGTATAGGTCGCCCACCATCTGCGTAGGCTAAGCAAAGCACGATCTCGTCAGGTTTTGGCGCGTCAGGTATGTTCAAAGTCATTGTGTCAAAATGATCGAACGACCAAGGGTTGTCCTTATGACCAAGCGGCAGGTCGATTTCACATCCCGGTGCACCAAGCTTGGCATTAGAAGGAATTACTGCTTCACCCCCGCCGGCCGCTGCGCGCATCGGAGCACCAAGCCTGGGATGTATCACTGCCCCACCCTGTTCGAGGTCACCATTGATGCCCACAATCGCGGCCTTTCCGTATGAGACCGGATCACCGTTTAGTTGCCTTATTGCTTCTGCGGCAAGATCTTTACCAAGAGCACCACCAATCTCAAAAAGCTCTGATAAGTCCTCCGAGAATTTCCCAGATAACGGGTTTTGAAAAACAGCCATGGCAGCCACGCGGTTGATTGGCGGGCAGGGCTGGCCCAATTGGTCCGCCGTAACGACTTCTTTGAGAAAAACCTTTTTGCGCAACTGAAACATTGAAACCTCTCACATTGCTGCTTGGCAGCCTAAGCGTGCGCCAGTTGTTCGTCGATTCCAATCGCAGCCCGATCGCAGAGTTCGGGCGAAAAAGAAAACCCCCGCCGGCTCTCCGACGGGGGTCATCAAATTTCAAGCGGGGTTGCCGCCAATTACTTACCAGTCTTCGCGAACCACAACGCGAGTCTTGATCGGCAACTTCATCGCCGCAAGACGCAGTGCCTCACGAGCGATGTCGTCGTTGACACCGTCGATCTCGAACATCACGCGACCCGGCTTGACTTTGCAAGCCCAGCGATCGACCGAACCCTTACCTTTACCCATACGAACTTCGATCGGCTTTGCCGTAACCGGAGTGTCGGGGAAGATACGGATCCAAACGCGACCTTGACGTTTCATATGACGGGTCATGGCACGACGCGCAGCTTCGATCTGACGCGCAGTCACACGTTCAGGCTGCAATGCTTTAAGTCCATAGGTGCCAAAGTTCAGATCAGAGCCACCTTTGGCTTCGCCCTTGATCCGGCCTTTGTGCATCTTGCGGAATTTTGTACGCTTTGGTTGAAGCATCTCAAATCCTCCTTAACGACGGCCGCCTGCACCGCGAGGCGCCGGACCATCCTGGAGTTCCTGTGCTTTACGGTCACGTGCCTGCGGATCGTGCTCCATGATCTCACCTTTGAAGATCCAGACCTTGATCCCAATGATCCCATACGGTGTCATCGCTTCGGCATGTGCGTAATCGATATCTGCACGCAGAGTGTGCAGAGGAACGCGGCCTTCCCGGTACCACTCGGTCCGCGCAATTTCGGCACCGCCCAGACGGCCAGCAACGTTGACGCGAATACCGAGTGCGCCCATGCGCATGGCGTTCTGAACCGACCGCTTCATCGCGCGGCGGAACGAAACGCGGCGTTCAAGTTGCTGAGCGATAGACTCTGCAACAAGTTGCGCATCAAGCTCGGGCTTGCGCACCTCGACGATGTTCAGGTGCAGTTCGCTGTCAGTCATGCGGGCAAGCTTTTTGCGCAGAACTTCGATGTCTGCACCTTTCTTGCCGATTATGACGCCCGGACGCGCTGTATGGATCGTTACGCGGCACTTTTTGTGCGGACGTTCGATGATCACACGGGCAACACCGGCCTGCTTACACTCTTTCTGAATGAACTCACGGATTTTGATGTCTTCCAGCAGAAGATCTCCGTAGTCCTTGGTATCTGCGTACCAACGGCTGTCCCAGGTGCGGTTCACCTGAAGGCGCATGCCGACCGGATTGACTTTATGTCCCATTAGGCTTGCTCCTCAACTTGACGCACCTTGATGGTGATCTCCGAGAACGGCTTCAGGATTTTCCCAAAGCGGCCACGGGCACGCGGGCGACCACGCTTCATGACCAAATTCTTGCCAACCCAGGCCTCGGCAACGATCAGCTCATCTACGTCCAGGTTGTGATTGTTCTCGGCGTTGGCGATTGCGGACTGAAGGCATTTCTTCACATCCTGTGCGACGCGCTTGTTCGAGAAGGTTAGATCGGTCAAAGCCTTCTCAACTTTCTTGCCGCGGATCATCTGCGCAACCAGGTTCAGTTTCTGCGGACTAGTGCGAAGCATGCGGGTTTTCGCCATTGCTTCGTTTTCAGCCACGCGGCGGGGGTTCTTTTCCTTGCCCATGACTTACTTCCGCTTCGCTTTTTTGTCTGCGGCGTGACCGTAATAGGTCCGGGTCGGCGAGTATTCACCGAACTTCTGACCGATCATGTCTTCCGAGACGTTTACGGGAATATGTTTATGGCCGTTGTACACACCAAAGGTCAGACCCACGAACTGGGGCAAAATGGTGGAACGACGCGACCAAATTTTGATGACTTCGTTACGGCCCGACTCGCGCGCTGCTTCGGCTTTTTTCAGCACGTAAGCATCGACGAAAGGGCCCTTCCAAACAGAGCGAGACATAGTTTAACGTCCCTTCTTCTTGGCGTGCCGCGAGCGGATAATCAGCTTCTGGGACGCTTTGTTCTTGTTACGGGTACGCTTACCCTTGGTATCCTTACCCCATGGTGTAACCGGTGTACGGCCACCCGAAGTACGACCTTCACCACCACCGTGCGGGTGATCGATCGGGTTCATCGCAACACCACGAACCGACGGACGAACGCCCTTGTGGCGCATGCGACCGGCTTTACCGAGGTTTTGGTTGCTGTTGTCGGGGTTGGATACGGCACCGATAGTGGCCATGCATTCCTGACGGACCATGCGAAGCTCGCCCGAGCTCAGCCGGATCTGAGCGTAACCGCCATCGCGACCAACAAACTGGGCGTACGTACCCGCCGCGCGCGCGATCTGACCGCCTTTGCCAGGCTTCATCTCGATGTTGTGGACAATTGTACCGATTGGCATGCCCGAGAACGGCATTGCGTTGCCCGGCTTGATGTCCGCCTTTGTCGATGAGATGACCTTGTCACCCACCGCCAAACGCTGCGGAGCCAGGATATACGCCTGCTCGCCGTCTTCGTATTTTACCAGTGCGATGAATGCGGTCCGGTTCGGGTCGTATTCGATCCGCTCGACGGTTGCCGCGACATCCATTTTGTTCCGTTTAAAGTCAACGATCCGGTAGAGACGCTTTGCGCCACCGCCGCGGCGGCGTGAAGTGATCCGTCCGGTGTTGTTCCGGCCGCCCGATTTGGTCAAACCCTCTGTGAGAGACTTGACCGGACGTCCTTTCCAAAGCTCCGAACGGTCGATCAGCACCAGCCCGCGCTGGCCCGGCGTCGTCGGCTTGTACGACTTGAGTGCCATGCTTTCTGTCTTCCGTTTAGCAAGTGCGAGGGATTTCCCCGCTATGTGATAGGCGCCCGCCCGTCTGTTTCCTTTGGAAACACATCACCTGAGCGCCAAGGGTATAGGGCCCCGAAGGTCCCCGATTACAAATATCAGAGGCCCCGGAACGAATCCGAGGCCGCAAGATTGGGAGCATGTAACAGGGTTGGGGGTGGGTGTCTATAGGGAGCTCAATTTAAATCACGTTTGAAATTTAATATAAATCAAGTTCAAACGATCATGGCTATCTTAGCGTGGCTTAAAGATTTATTCGCTCACTGAGGAGTTGTGCAACTTCGAACGAAGTGGTCTACTCTACCAAAAATAGTAAACTATCAAGGCAATATTGTAATGGTTGATTTGGATCAGTTGGGCAGCGACGACAAACGCTCAGTTCGAGATGTCGCTGAAGCATTTCTGGCTTGGGCCAAGCAAAAGAACCTGTTCGACAAAACACCACTTGAAGATGGTTTGGATCAGGACGAGGTAGACTACGACGTCACCTCAAATGAATTTTTGGCTCAGGCAACTGAAACTGTTCTTCGAAAGCGCTCCGTTAACCTTGTTGGATTTTCTGAGCCTGAAAGAAAAATTATTGTCTTTACGCACTCCAAAGTATCAAAATCCGATGAAAAGACCCTTCCATTCAAATTCGGTGAGTGCACAGTAGAGTATGCGCAAGGCGGTATCGCGCAGGTCAAAGGGAACCCTCCCCCTCCGCAAAACCCGCAGCCCTATATTCTTCGCGGCAATCACTATACCTGTGGCTCATCTGTTTTCCCGGCACACTGCATTGGCGCAGGAACTCTCGGCCTGATCGTGAAGGACAATCAAGGTAAGCTGTACGGCCTATCAAACAATCACGTCACAGGCGCTTGCAACAACGCGATGCCCGGACTTCCAATCTTGGCTCCTGGCCCTCTCGACGCGACAGAAAACGCTTGCGACCCATTCACTGTTGGGCGCCATTCTAGCTTGCTTCCTATCAATGACGGCATTCCCGAAAACATCGACATCAGTGAAAACTGCGACGCCAGCCTTTTCGAACTTTCAGATTCTTCCAAAGTGACTTCGTATCAAGGCAATTATTTCGACACACCTCAGACAACGGCCATTCCAATTCCGAGCATGAAAGTGAAAAAAGTTGTTCGAACAACTGGACTTACGCTCGGAACAATCGACGCTCAATCCGCCTCGCCGGTACCCGTTTCTTATGCGGTCACCGAATATGGCGTTAAAAAAAACTGTATGGTTTAACGACGTATATATCGTTGTGGGGGATGGTGGTGTACCATTTTCTCGTTCTGGAGACTCTGGCTCGCTAGTAGTTAGCACGGACGGGAATGGCACTGAACTGGCTGTCGGATTAGTGTTTGCCGGCAACGAACAACGTGGTATATCGTTTATTTTACCTTTGACACCAATTCTGCAACGCCTAGATGTGGAAGTAGTTTCGAAACACAATGTTACATAGTCACCAAAAAGCCCTCGCGGCAGCAAAGGAACTATCAAAGAGCTTGGCTCTGCCTAGTTCCCGGGCAAGTATTTTTGCGTGGTGCGACGATGGAAGTTATCGACTAGTGGTTTCCGGCGACAAATGCTGGCTGGCTTATTTTGCCAATGTGCCTTCTGAATTCGAAGGCTTCCCAGTGATTATAGAAGATAGTCTTGACGCAGCAGTCCGACACACAATCCACTAGTTCTGCGTTTACGCCAGTAAGTGTTGGCATGAATGTGACTTTATTTTCGAATAGTTAGAAAATTCTCGATCTGATCTTCTGAGACCCAACAAAAAACCCCCGCTTTCGCGGGGGCCTTTATCTCTCTCCAAAGACGGGTTCGATCAGAGACCGGTGCTCACGTCGATGGTGTTACCCTCTTCCAGGGTCACGTATGCTTTTTTGACGTCTTTCCGACGGCCCAGCTGGCCGCGGAACCGCTTTACCTTGCCTTTGGTCACGGTGGTGTTCACCGCTTTGACCTTCACACCAAACAGCGCCTCAACCGCCTCTTTGATCTGCGGCTTGTTGCTGTCGATCGCCACTTCAAAGACAACCGCGCCGTTTTCGGACGCCATGGTCGACTTTTCGGTGATGACCGGCTTGCGGATCACGTCGTAGTGTTCTGCCTTCGCGCTCATTTCAGACGAGCCTCCAGTGCTTCGACAGCCGCTTTGGTGAGCACCAGAGTGTCACGCTTGAGGATGTCATAAACGTTTGCACCCATCGATGGCAGGATATCCAGACCTTCGATGTTGCGCGACGCCTTAAGGAAACCTTCGTTCACGGTCGCCCCGTCGATGACCAAGGCGCGCTTCCAGCCCAGGTTTGCAACCTGTTTGGCCAGAGCAGCGGTCTTGCCTTCCGCTTCGGCGTTCTCGATCACAACCAGTTCTCCTGCTTTGGCTTTGGCCGACAGAGCGTGGCGCAGGCCAAGCTTGCGGAACTTCTTCGGCAGGTCGTGTCCGTGCGAACGAGGGGTCGGGCCCTTGTAAATACCACCCTTGCGGAAAATCGGCGCGTTACGGTCACCATGGCGTGCGCCACCTGTGCCCTTCTGGCGATAGATCTTCTTGGTCGAGTAGCTGGTTTCCGAGCGGGTCTTTACCTTATGGGTGCCAGCCTGCGCGTTATTGCGCTGCCAACGGACCACTCGGTGCAGGATGTCCGCGCGCGGTTCGAGACCGAACAGCTCTGCATCCAGCTCGATGTTGCCGGCCTTTTTGCCGTCCAGTTTGATTACATCAAGTTTCATGCTTCACCACCTTCCGCGGGAACTTCTTCCGCAGGTGCTTCGGTCGCCTCAGTCGCAGCCGATTTAACAGCAGCCGGGAAAGGCAGGCCTTCCGGTGCTTTCTTTTTGACCGCGTCCTTGACGGTGACCCAGCCCGATTTCGGTCCGGGAACAGCGCCTTTGATAAAGACCAGATTCCGGTCGGCATCAGTTTTGACGACTTCCAGGTTCTGGGTGGTTACACGGGCAGCACCCATGTGACCGGCCATCTTCTTGCCCTTGAACACCTTGCCCGGGTCCTGACACTGACCGGTCGAACCGTGCGAGCGGTGGCTGATCGAAACACCGTGCGAGGCGCGCAGACCACCGAAGTTCCAGCGCTTCATCGCACCAGCAAAGCCTTTACCGATGGATGTACCCGAAACGTCAACCTTCTGACCTTCAAGGAAGTGTTCTGCCGAAATCTCGGCACCCACATCAATCAGGCCATCTTCGGAGACACGGAACTCAGCCAGCTTACGCTTGGGTTCAACCTTTGCAGCGGCGTAATGACCGCGCATGGCCTTTGAGGTGCGTTTTGCTTTGGCAGCACCCGCACCCAGCTGGACAGCGGTGTAGCCGTCTTTGTCAGTGGTACGCTGTGCAACGACCTGCAGGTTGTCCAGGTGAAGAACGGTCACAGGGATCTGCTTTCCGTCTTCCATGAACAGGCGGGTCATGCCAACTTTTTTTGCGATAATACCAGAGCGCATAATCTATACCCTCCGATCTTACGACTGCAGCTTGATCTCGACATCCACACCAGCAGCCAGGTCGAGCTTCATCAGAGCGTCCACGGTCTGGGGAGTCGGATCAACGATGTCGAGCAGACGCTTGTGCGTGCGGATCTCGAACTGATCGCGTGATTTCTTATCAACGTGAGGGCCACGGAGAACCGTGAACTTCTCAATCTTGTTCGGCAGAGGGATCGGGCCACGCACGTTCGCGCCGGTCCGCTTGGCAGTGTTGACGATCTCTTGCGTGCTGGCATCCAGAACGCGATAGTCAAATGCCTTCAGCCGAATACGGATGTTTTGGCTTTGCATAGATACAGCCTTTTATCAGGCGTTGGAGTTGAGAGGAGGACAGACGCGCATCGCCAACCCTCATCGAACCCAAAAGGCGGGAATCACCCCGCCTTGACGTTCTTATTGAGAACTCGCGCGTATTAGTGGGGTTGGTGCGGTTTGGCAAGAGGGAATTGAAGCCCGCTTATACAGTCAACTGCGCTTCGGTCTTATTCCGCATGCAAGGGTATATCCGGCGAGATCACCTTTTTTCTGCTTTTTCAGAGCAACTGCCCCCCGCCAGTGGGTAGAGTCAACTTACTCTATGATTTTTTGCACAACGCCTGCGCCGACGGTGCGGTCGCCTTCGAGGATCGCAAAGCGCAGACCGTTTGCTACCGCGATCAGGTTGTTTAGCTCAACGCCGAACAAAAAGTTGTTAACAAGGGCTCGAGTTTCTCGGTCGCTCAAGCGTCCGTAACAACGCTCCCCGCCTAGTTCCGCGCAAGCCAGGGGTCTTCTACCTGCATACCCTGATAAATCGCATGAAGGAAAACATGGGCTAGGACCGGGTCATTCGAAAATGGTGAGAAATGCAAGTTTCCTTCCCGAACGCCTTCTTCGGCCTTATATACGACTTCGTCGCCTTTTACGGTTACCAGAACCTGCAGCTCTGACAGATTTTCCGGTTCTACTGCGGATGGATCATCTGACAGGATTACGAAATCCGCGACTTTGCCAATTTCGATAGAACCCTTTTCCTTTTCTTCAAAGTGCTGCCAAGCGGGCCAGATTGTCATGGCTTTCAAGGCCGTCATAACGTCCACCCTTTGGTGAGGTCCCAGTATATCGCCCGAACGCGTTCTGCGGGTCACCGTCGCCGCCAGCACGCGCATACTGTCCGGAAGCGCGACGGGCGCGTCGTGGTGGGTGCCAAACATCATGTCTCTCTGACGAATCCAACCAGATGGCGAGATGTTTTCGGCGTTCACCGGGCCGACAGTATGATCTCGATGCCAATCCCCCCAATAGAAAGTATGCATAGGAAAGATCGAAGGAAATACACCCAGTCGCTTGTAACTTTCAACTTGGTCCTCTCTTAAGAATTGACCGTGAACCAAAACGGGTCGGTTGCCTGGCTCACCGAACTTCATCTGGGCAACTTCCAAGGCAGCGATCAGCATATCTGAAGCCCCTTCTCCGTTCGAGTGCACCAGAATCTGAAACCCGTTTTCAAAACACCAGTTTACGGCATCCTGCAGCTGGTCCATTGATATGGCCGCATAACCGGCATATCCGGCCGGGTACGAGCCGACGGGGTCATAATAAGGACGATCACGCAAAGCGGTAAAGCCTTGAGGCGATCCATCAATCGTCAGCTTGCATCCTCCGACCCGCACTCGATCGTCGTAAGTTTGCGAGACATTGGCACCAATGAATTCACGCGATTCCAAAACATCGGGAAAGGCCACAACATCAATGGGAAGCCCCTCAGTCGACGCAACTTTTCTCAGAGCTTCGACAATTTGACCCGACGATCTGCCTTCTTGTCCGGTCGTATAGCCATATCTTGCCCAAAGCTTGCTGCCCGCCTGCGCGAACGCAACCAACCCTTCTTCACCAAGGTTACCTAACAATGGCACAAGCACGGAAAAGAAAGCGTATTCCTCTAACACACCATTTGGCTCTCCGTCTGCATCCCGCTGAATAACCCCGCCGGGTGGTGCCTCAGACGAAGACGTTATCCCTGCAATTTCCAACGCCCTTGAATTCGCGACTCCCAAGTGACCAGATTGATGAATAATTATGACAGGCAGATCTTCTGAAACCGCGTCCAAATCTTGTCGTGTCGGGTGGCGCAGCTCTTTTAACTGCGCGTTGTCGTAACCAAATCCAATAATCATTTTGGTGCTCTCGACGGCTTTGGCATTTTCAGCGGCCCATTCAGTGAGAGTGGATTGCAGGCTGGAAATGTCCGTGACCTTTCCGTCCGGGGGTGCAAGCAAATTTGCCGAGAGGGCCTGCAGCCCCCCCATGACAACATGCCCGTGGCTATCAACAAAACCCGGCAGCATCGTGCGCCCTTCGAGATCAAAGAGTTCGGTTCCGTCGCCCTGGTAAGCGGCGATTTCGTCGTGCGCGCCAACCGCCAGTATGCGCCCGTCCCTAACCGCTACTGCCTCTACAGTTGGTCGCTCGTCGTCTATTGTGAGGATCGGTCCACCAGAATAGATGCGGTCCGCAACCTGTTGGGAAAACACCGGTGTTGATGCAATATATAATGATGCGAAAAGACTGAGTGAAAGCGAAGAAAAGTTCATCAACTGATCTCTTTCCTGTTGCGTTAACCAATGGCAATAAGGTTAACACCTCCGCCTGATTTGTTGAAATTCAAAAAAAGGGCGCCTTGGAGGGCGCCCTTTCTGTCTGGTCTTTCGTTAAAACGAATTATTCAATAATCTTCGACACAACGCCCGCGCCGAC